>SCQV01000487.1 GCA_004299085.1 Chitinophagaceae bacterium
GTGCTGCCATAGCTCTTTATAATTTTCAATAGTTGCTTTATAGTAATAAGCTTCTTTAGAGATGCTTCCTATATTCTTAGAGAACAGGCTTCCGTATTTACTCAACGCCTGGGTTAAAAGTTGTTGACGCTGCTGAATATATTGTTGTATGTCCTGAACCTGGTTTAGCTTCCCTTCTAATTGCTGCATGTCAGCCTGAGCCTGTCGAAGGCCGCCCTGAGCCTTCATAAGGTCACCCTGAGCTTGTCGAAGGGTGCTCAGGCTTCCGGACAAATCTTTTTCAATACCACCTGCTTTGCTTAAATCCGGTTGATATTTACTCAAAAAATTCAACGAAGTCTGAAGGGAATCCAAATAAGGGATATATTTCCCGCCCGGTATTTTTGAAGTAATTTTCGTCACCTTGCTTCTCATAAGTTCCTGCAAATGAGAAATGGAATCTATCGAATTACCCAAGGCTAATCCCTTCGCTGCCACAGAGTCAATCTTGGATAGTTTACGGTTTATTTTTTGTTCCTGTTTTTGTAAACGGCGCAGCGATTTCTCTGTACGCTTCGTTATTCTCCGGTTGAACAGGTCTGCTTTGGATGAAACCTTCACAAAATACCTGGAAGGAAGCTGCTGCAGATCATTGCTCCCGTGTTGAATTTTCTGTGAGAGTGAATCTATTTGCTTTACCGGAGAAGATATACTTTGGGCTTCTGAGGTCAGGGAAACCGTTACCAATAACGGCAACAAAAAGAAGAATGGGCGCCATTTCATAGCGCGGATGGTTTTTGTTTTAGGAAAAGGTTAATCTATTGTGTTAAGACTGAATTTTACATCCATCTTAACAATCAAAGAATAAAAGTAAAACCATTATTTTAATTTTTTAGTACCATAACAGTAGTTTAACAATTAGAGGATTCGGCAGTCCCACTAAAAAGATAAAAAATGTATTTAGTCATACATGTTAAAGGAAAGGGGTCTTTCTTTTGAAGACTAAGATAAATAGATATAATTACACGGCATAGAGCTTTACGTTTTCGGCTTGTCTAAATGATTATAAAGTATAATCGCTGCTGCCTTTGGTGCCACTGTAATGAAAATCTCCCAGGGTACTATTCGGGTCGTTGGCAGCATCGGTTACCTGATTTAGCTTATTACTATTAGTTTCATAGTTATAGCTCAGCTCATCAATTGGGGAAGAATGGCTCACCTTCAGCCCATCCCTGTTTACGGAAAGAATATTCTCGTTGGCATCATAAGCAAGGTTACCGATAGAAAAATTATTCCTATCAACGTTGTTGCAAATAAATATTAGTTTGGTTATTTTTTTCTATTGCCATGATAATCATAGTCCTCTAATGTCCAATCAATAAATACTTCATTTACGAAGTCAACAAAAGTATCATATACTACTTCCGGTTTATCTTCGTCTGTATATTGGTAATTAGATAACCAAAATATAATTTCGCAAGAAGTACCCCCATTTGTATGCTCTAAAGTATTAAAGCAGTAATAGTTACCCTGTCCATCTGGAGAAAACGGCACTATATGCTTATACATTGGAACTTTTACCAAATTATGTTCTCTTATATATGCCGATTCCAACGAATCAATAGTTGATATTTTATATATCCCTAAGACAGTATTGCCCATTAGACTAAAACCATTAGTTTGATTTATGATATATTTATAATCTTTTGGTAGAAATAAACTATGTCGCATTTCAAATTCAGGAATACGATTGTCGTAAATTGGATCCCCAAATGTAATTATTCTGGAGGAAAATCTTTTTAATTCCTTTATTAACGAATCTGCATTATTCATTGTTACTCTTTGAAATATTCATTAAACCAGTATTTAGCCCTCATTTTGCTGAACAATTTTCTATTAATCTTTGAGCTTTCCGATTTATTAGGATGATTAATCTTATCATTTTCAGCGCCTCTATGTTCTCTCCAATGCATTTCTTTATACGGCCCTTCTGAGTTTTGACCAACATGATGTATTTCTACTGAAGTATTATCACTTTTGAAAGTAGGTGCGTTACCCTTTTTTGTTGGTGGATTTAATAAGCTTCTATCAATTTTATTTTCTGGAATAATTTTTATTTCAGGTATATCCTCACCCAATCCTTCACCGTCATCCCCAACAGCCCCTAACATTAATAAATTCAGCCCTGACATTACTCTACCACCAGGGCCTACTTTATTATTATTACCATCTCTCCCAGTTAATATTGTATTTAGATCAGCTAAACCCTGTCCAACTGTCATCATGAAAAGTTGGCCGATTGGTCCTAACGGTCGAGGACCGGGCCCCACTTGTGGTCTGTTGCCGGCAGCATTCCCCGCTCCCTTCGTAGTGATAGGGCCGTTTATAATAGTTTCTGTGACCTGCACAGCATGCAAAGCCATGTTTGCAGCCGGTAATACAACATGAACAAGTTTTCCTGAAGTAGAAGCAGCTTTGGCTGCATGCATAACCGGATTCCAGTAAGCCGTCGCATCCGAAACAGCCGAATACATATAGGTAAAATCCTTCGTGCCAGATCCTACTGCATTTAAAACCCCACCTTTCTCTAATCCATCTAAGTCCACATTAGCAATAGGTTCATCACTCGCATACTGATAAGGTGTTAGTTCCGGAAAACCATCCGTTAACGGATCCAATTGGGTAAACCTCGCAATCTGCGGATCATAATTCCAAAATCCATAGTTATACCAATCCAGGTTACCTTGTTCAAAGAGCTCTTTATCGTTGTAAAGATAGTTATTTAGCAGCATCCCTTCATGCGGGTCGCCTAATTTCTCACTGCTGATACCGGCTATCTGCTGTCCGAAGGAATAATAATGATCTTTCTTCTATCAAGTGCCCTCGGTTCAGGACTACCTGCAGGTTTAGTAGTGGTTACTTGGTTGGAGGGTACGGTAAGGTCTAAGTAGGTTCCCTTGTTTTAACATTCTTTCTGTTGATAATATATTTCCAATTTTGGGGGATCGATTTCCAATAGCTACGATTTTGTTTAAATTCTTCATAAGGAATTTCAAAATTATTTAGATAGCCAAACAAAAAGCGATAAGCGTTAAAATCTATTTTATTTTGGCTTAATTCAATCTCAAAAAAGAATGGCTCTGTCCATTGTTCTGTTGTATTCTCAATTCCCCAAATCATGACGCCACAGATTGACAATTTATTATTGATAACTTCGGCCTTCATTATTAAACAATCATCAATCCATTTTTTTTGATTCCAGTCATCTCTATACTTTAATAGCGACTCTAAAAGGGCTGCTAATAGAAATGAAGTATCGCCCATTATTTCATTATAGTATTCTAAATCTATGTTTATAGACCTAATCTTACCTATGCAGTTCTGGAGTTCAGAAAACAACATCGTTTCAATTTCCTCTAATGATTTCATTTATCTATTTTTTAAGACGCTTTTCTATCGCTTTTATTAAATCTTGTTCGGCTCCTATCCTTTGTCCATGAGCTCTGTCTCTTCCCAATCTTGATGCCTCTTCTATTCTTCTTTGTACACTTTGTTTAAGTTCCTTAAGCAATATTTCCAATTCGTCTTTAGAATATTTACCAAGACTTTTGATTTTGGGTAAAACTCCATGAACTTTACCCGTAACATCTAAGGCTGGAAGTTCCTCTTTAGCAGTTAACTTTTCCCCCACGTCCACGGCAATTCTTTCTATCTCTTCAGCACCGACAGATGTTACCTTTGCCACATCTCCTACGGGCATTACTGCCATCAAAATATCTCCTGTACCTTCCGCGTGTGATACAGGATTCCCTGTTAAATAATCTTCCCCTGTAAACTATGAATTAATACCATTAAAAAGCAGGTAAACTGGATTAATAGTCTCATTAATCCAACTCCCTCCAGTCTTCGCTGCCCTCCCTACTCCCGTATTCCAAAAGTGCCCATTGGCAAGTTCATTATAACCTGTTCCGACTGCATGCCCCACCTGCCTGGTAGCGCTCATTGTTACTGTTCCTACTGACTGAAGTAAATGTAACGCAGAACTGGCTCTACTTTCTACTTTGGATAGAACGCTCGCACCTTTCACTACTTTTAATGAGGTAGTTAATGGTTTGGCTGCAGATATAACTACTGCTGTGCTGTTCACCACGCCAAACGCCATGCCAGGCAAGAGTTTTGATGCATCAGTTACTGCATTTAATCCTTCCAATCCATCCCAATCAATGTTTGCCACTGGGTCATTGCTGGCATATTGATATGGCGTTAATGTAGGAAACTCATCTGTCAATGGATCTAATTGTTGGAATCTTGCTAATTACGGATCATACTCTCTCATCCCATAGCTATACCAATCCAATCCCGTACCATCACTAAATTCCTGATCATTAAACTCCTTCCCGTTATACAAATAATTATTGGGCACAACTGGCAACGCTTCATCACTGATTCCTGCCATCTTTAATCCATACGGATAATATTGATCCTCCTCTAACAGATGCCCCTTATTATGGTGAATCACCAAGTTGTCAAAAAACTAATTTGTAATTTACCTTATGAAAATTCATTTTATTCTGTGAAAAATACCAATTGATCCATCAGAATTCATGAGAGTTAAAGAAGAATGACTTAATCCCATAATTGGGTAACAAAAAAGGAATTCATGATTGTATTGTTTATAAAAATAATAACGCTCTGACAGATAGGTAAAAGTTTCATCGCTTTGAGTAATTTCCGAATCTCTTCTATAACAAGTGTCTGCAATAACGTAATAACTAATCCCAGTAGTATCTTTTCCGTAAAATTCATAGCATGAATCGGAAGTAAATACAATTATAATGTTTGGATCATTTCCAGCTTTCCACTTACCAATAATAAGTTTTTTATCATGAGCGATAAGATCAGAAATCGGTTTGCGTTGCTTTCTTTGGGCACAAGATCCTGCAGAAAGAAATTGTAGTCCTATCAATATTATAAAATATATTCTATACATGAATGATGATTAACGAATTCCTAAAAAACGAAAAAATGATAATATCAAAGAGGCTATATTGAAATGATGCATACGTTGAGGTAATCCATTTTTACTCGGTCCGGTAATAAGTTCAGTGATGGTCCTCGTATCCGCCATGTTAACCCCTTGATCAATAACATGTGTCTTAAAAAACCATAATCCACTTATAGTAGCATATTTATAATTGATACTGAGCAAATCAGGATGGGCGACAAAGTTTAGAGAACTATTAAACTGTTTATCATAGAAGCTCGTAAACTCTTTATAATTTCCCTTCCTGGTCAATTGCATAGTACCTCTTCCTCTATAATCCAATCCATTCTTACTAGCTCCATACGCTAGTTTTGCTAATGCATCCCCATTATTCAGATAGTCTTGTGCATTATAGTTGCCATTCTTGAAAAGTCTTGGGAAATTGGTTCTCAAATTTGATACATGCTTAAAATCCATATTTTCCGATACTCTCGTAAAGCCGTGTGTTTCAGTGCCTGATTGAGCCAAAAACTGTGCCGTTGTTTCATCATCGGTAATACCAAATTGCCTGCTGTATTGATTAAAATTTTTCACAAATCCATTCACGATATCATTGTTAGCTCCTGGAAATATAGCTTTCATTTCAGATGAGTTAATATGGGAACCCACTGCATTCGTGGTTCCATCATTACCAATGATGAGTCCTAAAGTTTGTACACTATGCAAAAATATGCTGGAGATGCCTTCTATTTCTGAAAATACACTTAACCCTTTTAGTAATGATGCTGAAGTAGATATCGGTCTTGATGCCCTTATAACGGTCGCGGCATAATCCATCACACCAAATACGGCATCAGTAGAAAGCTTCGAAGCATCAGTTATCACATTGAATCCTTCCAAACCATCCCAGTCAATATTTGCCACGGGATCATTACTTGCATACTGATATGGAGTTAATGTAGGAAACTCATCTGTAAGTGGATCTAACTGAGGGAATCTTGCTAACTGAGGATCATACTCTCGCATCCCATAGCTGTACCAATCCAACCCCGTACCATCACTGAATTCCTGATCATTAAACTCTTTCCCGTTATACAAATAATTATTGGGAACTACTGGTAAAGCTTCATCACTGATTCCTGCCATCTTTAATCCATACGGATAATATTGATCTTCTTCTAATAAGTGCCCCTTATTGTGGTGGATCACTAAGTTGTCAAAGAACACTTTTTGAGCACTTTCATTGCTCACATAAATGTAAAGATAACCATCTTTCTGAATTATCTGTTCCGGGGCTACAAGTGGTTGCGCCTGCTCGCTTCCGGTGATAGTCGGTACTTGCACTACACCAGAATTAGCCGCATTCATGTTTAACTGGTTATCGAAAGCCACCCAATTTAAAAATGCTTTCGGAGCGGCAGTGGTATAGTTTGTGTTCTCATCATTGGTAAAGAACTGTGGTAAGTCTCCGCTCAACACACTATTTGGGTTGTTGTCTGTGGTGTTATACAGGCTGTGGCTGTTAGTAATCACACCTCCGGTTAAAGCACTCAATAGATCGTTTAATAAATTAGATGCTCCCGAAGGTGGTGGCGGTTGTACAGCGCTATTATACCGAGCCTGTGTGGCAATCGTAACCGTATCGCCAGCCATTACATTCAGCATAATAGAGAAGGGTGAGGCTTTTAAAAGAATACACCCGAAAAAGTAATTATTTATCGTCTTTTTCTATAATCCCTTTTATAAATATATAGATGTCCATTTATATTGGCCATTAAACTTAATATATTATGTGTTAATCCTTCAATTAAGAAGCATTCTTGAATCGAACCATCTTTTGAATAATATAACAAATAAGCATTATCCTGGTTAACCCTATACGAACTATCTTTGAGATTACAGGATGTTGACAATATGTAATTGAAAGTATCAGTCCCAAAGCCTTTGTAAGTTTGAAACAGAACGTTACTTTTAAAAATTAATGTTGACAACGAATCATTTGCAGATACCCATGTTCCAAGTAATAATCTACCATTTATTAAATTTGATTGTTTTTGTTTTGGGAGATGCTTAACTTGGGCACATGATGAGACATAAGCCAACAATAAGAAAAATACTAATAAATACTTTATTTTCCTCATTTTCTTATATGCTTTAAGGTGAAAATTCAAATTTCCCATTTAAGACCGGTAATGGTAGTAATACATTAATTGCACGAACAAAATAGAACCACCGACTAGCTAATCCATTCAATTGAGGGTTAATTTTGCCAGTCACATTTCTTACGCTTTCCATCGTTGAATTTATTATAACCTTACCTATCACAAAATGACTAAAGTACCATAGTCCGCTCAAAATGGAATATTTCGGATCATTTGCGATCAAATCGGGATTAACAATAAAATTCATATTATCATGATTGATTTTATTAAAGTAATTTGTAAACATCTGATAATTACTCCTCCCAGTCAATTGAAAAATTCCTCTTCCAGAATATCTGTACCCATCTCCACTTGCTACACTGCCATTCCCATTTGTATTCGCATAGAAATAATTAGCAAGTCCCTCACGATTATTCAGATAGGGTCTTAGTTGAGCATCTGTCATTGAATGGGTTTTTGTATGAAATGCATCTCTGATAGCACTAATATGATAATAAGTCAAGTGCTCTGAGGAGGAAATTGTTTTAAGCCCCCCTGTTTCTTCCCCCACCTGCGCTAGGAACTGCGCAAGTTCCACGTCACTGTTAATCCCGAAATCGCCCATATGTTTGTTAAGAAGATCCGTAAGATCACTTAATATATCATTATTGCCATTCGGAAATATTTGACGTAATTCTCCTTCATTTACCTGTATGTTATTCCCAACATCTTTCGTAATTCCCGATGCATTTAATAACGTACTCGTTATCTGAACACCATGGCTGATAAGGCTCGCGTAGTTTCCAAATTTCATCATCGCTAAACTGGCTTTACCAACAATGCTTGAGGTAAACGATGAAAATGCTGACATCCGATTAATTGCCGTGGCAAATACACTAACAGTAGGTAATACAGCCAATCCATCTTCATCAATATTTGCAACGGGGTCATTTAGTGCATACTGATAAGGGCTTACGGTAGCAAATTCATCTGTTAGTGGATCTTGTTCTATGAATCTTCCCAACTGTGGATCATATCCCCTAAATCCATAGTCATAATCTTCTAATCCACTTCCATCGCTGAATTCATTCTGTTGTAATTCCTTCCCGTTATACAAATAATTATTCGGCACTACCGGTAAAGCTTCATCACTAATACCTGCCATCTTTAACCCATACGGATAATACTGATCTTCCTCTAACAAATGGCCCTTATTATGATGTATCACCAAATTATCAAAGAACACCTTTTGAGCAGATTCATTACTTACGTAAATGTAAAGATAGCCATCTTTCTGAATAATTTGTTCTGGTGCAACTAATGGCTGTGCTTGTTCAGTACCAGTAATAGTTGGTACTTGTACCACGCCGGAGTTGGCAGCGTTCATGTTCAACTGGTTATCAAAAGCTACCCAATTTAAAAATGCTTTCGGAGCAGCAGTGGTATAGTTTGTGTTCTCATCATTGGTAAAGAACTGTGGCAAATCACCGCTTAATACAGTATTTGGGTTGTTGTCTGTAGTGTTGTATAGGCTGTGGCTGTTGCTGATCACGCCACCCGTGAGAGCACTTAGTATATCATTCAGCAGGTTACTTGCTCCTGAAGGCGGTGGCTGCACGGCTCCTTGGTACCAAGCATTGGTAGCAATCGTTACAGTGTCACCTGCCATTACTTTCAATACTATAGCCGGGCCTACACGGGGCAATGAATTGTTTCCATCGCTCCCGTCTAATTGAGATACATCCTTATCAGTGGTATCGCTCGTAAATCCGGGAGGTGTTGGTACCTGGGTACTTGAAATGTTATCAAACAACTGGTTCTCTACCTGTGCATTCTGAGGCTCCATGGTAGCGGCGTATGTTTCTTCACTGGTCTGTTCAGTAATCACACTGCGTACATCCCCTAAATGGTCACGCAGAAAATAGTCGTAAGTAAAGCCCCCTGCTGGCAATCCGGAAGAAGAGTCTGGACGTAGTCTGCCTTCCCCTGTTAAAATATATAATAGCGTATCACTATTATATACAAAGCCATCGCAATAATTGGTAGTAGTTAGCTTAGACGGTGAAACGGTATTATCAGTTACTATTTTTTGCAGCTTATCGCCGTCTGCATCATAGACATATTGTATCAAGCCCCCTCCCGCTCCCCCAGAGGGGGAGAAGGTTATAACCTCCGGCTTGTCGAGATAGTTATAGGTAATGGAAGATATTTGCTTATTGGCATCGGAAGTAAGATTGCCGTCAGCGTCGTAAGTATAATCAGAACTGCCTTTAGTGCCGCTGTAATGAAAATCTCCCAGCGTACTGTTGGGGTCATTGGCTGCATCGGTTACCTGGTTCAGCTTGTTGCTATTGGTTTCATAATTATAAGTTAGCTCATCAATGGGCGAGGATTGATTCACTTTCAGCCCGTCCCGGTTTACGCTGACGATATTACCGTTGGCATCGTAGCTCAAATTACTTACCGTGAAATTCACAGTAGAGTTGCTCCAACCGGCGGAGGGAGAAGTGGACTGCAAGAAGGAAGCTCCGGTAAGCCTGTCGGCATCATCATACGTATAATCATATTTGCGTTGCACATTGCTGCCCTGTGTATTCCACATCTGTCCGGTGACCTGCCCGTCAAGCTGCGCAGCATTAAAGACATGGTCTTTGTTATCATAACCTAAGTATTCTCCAAAGTAATGATCCCACTGGCTGTATTTGCCCGGCGTTTCCAGCGCATAGTCTTTGTTGATGCCAGAAATCTGGTTGTGGATATTATAAGAATAGTTCAACGATTCCAGCCCTCCCCCTTCGGGGGAGCCGGAGGGGGCCGGATAGTCGGGGTCTAATACTTTAGTTTGTAGTCTTCCCATATCATCGTAGCTGTAGGAAGCGAGGGTTTTCCAAGAACTACCGCCGTACTGCTTTTGAATGCTGTCCACCCTGCCGATGAGGTCATAATTGTATTTGGTGAGCACATCAAAATTGCTATATCCTGTATGCGCTGTAGAATGCTTCCTGTCCGTGCTCAGCAGCCTGCCATCAAAATGATACTGGTAGGTGGTCACGTCCGTTCCCTGCAATATGTTATCCTGCTGCGTTTGTATCAGCCTGCCTTTTTCATCGTAATAATCCGTATTATCTAAAAAGGTATGGGTTCCCAGTACCCGCACCATGCTGCCGGTAGGGAATCCCAGCGTACGCTGAGAGGCGGCAATCGGTATCACATTGCCACCGGCGCTATAAGCACTCGTGTTATCAAAATTGGAAGAAAAGGGTTTAACGCCTGTAAAGGAATAATTATCATAATACAGGTATTTGAGGGGAGTAGTCACCGAAGTATCGTTGAGGTTAGCGGCAGAGATAGGATTGTTGAATACTGCTACGGTCGTAGTAGTGGTGGGAGTAGCCGCATTAGGGTTTATTTCTGCTACAAAGTTATCGCCCGGAGCGGTGCTGAAGCTTCCGCCCGCGTCGGACACAAAAGTGATACTGTTACGCGCCTGGTAAGTGGTAATAGAAGGGTCTCGGTTGTCCACTACCAAATTACTAACCGCACCACCGGGATTATTCACCGTAACAGTGCTCACACTTACTGAGCTATCCACATCCGTCTGAAGCTGGGCACGTGTTTCAGCCGTATAATATAGAGCAGTCATCACCGGCCTGTCTAAATCATCATAGAGATGAACTGTCCACTGGGTCATTCCCCCCCCTGGGGGGTTAGGGGGGCTTGCTTGGTTGCTGTCCTGTGTAAATACTATCCTATCACGAATGTCATAAATGACCTGCTCCGGCCCTTGGCCGGGAGCTTTCTTCCAAATCACCCTTCCTTTATCATCATAGTTGTATTGAAAGCATTGCTCGCTGAGTATCTGACTTCCGGCGGTGCCTGCAAAAGACCAACTGTTGGCAGCTAAGTAGTTGACTGCATCCGGCTGCAGCACAAAACGCAATAGCCCGAAGTCGTCATAGACGTTGTAAGTGCATATCCATCCCGAGTAGCCGGTGGAAGGTGTGTTGCTGACCTGTATTTTTTTGAGAATAAGCCTGCCCGACATATCGGTATAGGTAATGACCTCTTTACCGTTTTCATCCGTAGTAGTGAGCTTGTAAAGCGTATTAGGAGCGTAAGCACCTACATGCACCGGTGCATCACCTTGTGTGTAATCGGTAGCAAATATCTGCACACTGTCTGCGGCGGAGTTCATATCATAGCCGGCTCCGTCACCCGCTGCGGCAGCCCAGGAAGCGCCTGGCTCTTTGACGTTAACGACTCGGTTCAACGGACTATTGTCAAAAGTCGTACGCGTGAATGCGGAGGTTTCGTTATACACGCTGCCGTAATATTCCGGTTGCTCGGAAAGGGGCGTGGGTTTATATTTTCCTGAAAGCGTATCAGTCGTATAAGGCAGGTAATGCAGTGGCTGGCGGCCCAGGGAATCATATTCTGCAAAGCTGACCATATCACCCCAGGTGCTTCCGCCGGAAGGGGGTGTAGCCGTTCCCCGGCTGACATTTTCCAGCGTCCTGCCTAATCCGTCTAAATAAGTAGTGGTCTGCAGCTTCTGTCCTATGGGTAGCTGGTCTGCCTGTTGCCAGGTGGTAACTCCGGTGGTGAGGATATCGTGCACCCGGATATAATTGATGTCTTCCCAGTTTTCGGACACTAAGTTTATCTGGATGGTATTGGAAAAATTGGTGTCTATGCCGGGAGCGATCGCTATTAGCTTATAGTAAGTGGTATTAGTCAATGGGGAGGAAACGGTATAAGTAGTGCCGGTAGCGCCGGAGATAGCGGTAAAATCCGTAGTGGGATAGGGACTGGAATACCACTGGTAGGTGACACCCGTGGTGCTCGAAGTAGCTGCAGGCAGCAGTACAGACAGCGCACCGGGAGCCTGGGCAGAGGAAAAGTTGTAGCTGCCGGATGCCGTACCGATGGAGAAGCCGGGATTCCACTGCTGCTGGGCAGAAGCTATACCTGCAGTAAGGAATATAGCAAAGCAGGCGATTCCCAATAGCCGGAAATGGATTTTTCGTTTCATTTCAATATTATTAATATTTCCGTATTTTCTGTCTTCCTAAGATATTCCGGCACTTTTGTTTTGACGCAAAAAGTGCCCAAAAAAGTCAAGAAAAATCAATGCTTCCACCCCTTCGCCTAAGGCGAGGCAGCGCCTCTTTGATTTCGTTTTTATCAATCTTTGCCGTTAGTCATTTCGTGTTCTGTGTTCGATGTTCCTTGTTCTTCTGTTCCTTGTTCGATATTCGTTATTCAATATTCCCTATTCGACTTTATACTAAATTTGTAATATATTTCGACTTTTGTCTAAACACGCTTCAAACCCCTCGCCAGAGGCGAGGTTGGCTCACAGATTATTCGTTCCTTTCGGCTCTATGGTTGGTCCATTTCTTCCGGTCTAAATTGATGATTAGTGTCCTTAAGGGTTGATAATCTTTTCGTTTAATATTCTGTCCATTATCCTTTTTGTATAAAGTGCTTTTTTCCTTAAAACTGCAAATAATCTCCCCGATCCATTAATTACAAACAACTGCCCATCTTCAACAATATCCAGATCAAAATGACCGTTCTCGCCTTTATTGGTCAGCCAATGCAGTAAGGGCTGCTGACTAATCCCCTGATCTTTTTTCCCTTTGGCTATTGCAGCAACCGGAAAGCTAATATGCATGGTATTTTGCAACACTTGATTATTCAAAGCTGTTCCGGAAGCTATAGGCCCCAAATCATCAGCGGGCAAAGCAATAACAACCAAATGATCTTTATTTTTTTGGTATAATGAATCCAACAATTGCCACTCTGCGAGGTCAGAGCCCTTTGTTGAAAATACCGCCACCATAATTTCTTTACCCCGATAAGAAGCCATATTAATGGTATTTCCATTTAAATCCTTGAATTGAATATTATAAATTCCTTTTTGAGGAAAAAGGAAATTGGCCAATACTAAAACCGATAATGCAAACTTCATTTGTTTTATTTTTAATAATAATTAACAGTTATATTTAAACCTGTGGTGGTATTTGTTAAATTTACATCAGAAAGAGAAAGCGTGTTAATGCCATCCTCCTCATAGTTATTTACCAGAAAGTCATACAAATTTGCATTGTTAGGTGGGCTGATTGTAATATCATAATCACCTGCCGGTATCTGTCCTAAATCCTGTTCGCTATCCTTAACAATATTGAAATTATATGTTTGAAAAGTTGAACGATTACGAAGTGTAAGCGTAAAACCATTATCAGCATTATTAGTGAAAACGATATCAATATTTTGCTGCACCGGGCATGCATCCTGCTGCCCCATATCCATGTATTGGGTTTGATTGTAAGTAGAGCTGTTCGGGTTCATATCAGTCATCAGGACGAACAGGTGCTCTTCCCCGCTGACAGCGCTGCAATAAGTATCGCTCGAATCCGCCTCTGCCCACTCCCAGTCGGGTGTTGTACTGAAGATGCAAGACCATGTTCCCGTCGTGGAGTCATTAGCATAGGCCTGCGCATTGGCATCTGCCTCCTCTATAGCCTGGCTGTCTGCATCAGCCTGGCTGATAGTGGAAGAATAAACACCTGCGGGAACGATATAATTCACATAGCCTCCCACATAGCCTTCTGCACAGCTTTGCGTGGAATCGGTCACCGTATCAGCCTTATTATAATAAATGGGAATACAGGAACTGTTGGCATTCGCCTGCGCCTGGCCGTTAGTGAGGATATCAAACTCTGCCTGAATGTCTGCAAGGATTGGGCTGATAGTGGAGGAATATTTACCCGCAGGCACCGTGTAAATGTAAGGAGTAGTGTCTCCAACGGTATTTACTGAGCACGTTGAACGAGTGAAAGATTCGCTGATTTCATCATTATAATAGGTGCCCGGGCATCCGTTTTGTTTGGAGGGCGATACATTGTTGTACTCATACGCCTTGATGATGTTTCCGCTTTCATCTTTAATGAACTGCAACCTTCCCAGACTATCATAAGTATAATAGGTAAGGCGGCTGCTTTCGTCACAGGTAGAAGTTTTTCCTATTAGTGGGTCATAAGTTACCGTGCTCATTCTCGCATCCTGTGGATATAAACGGAGTTCATCAATATCGGCATTGCCCGTGACAGAAACGGAAGAAGTACCCTGGGCGATGCTGTATTCATAAAAGGTAAACCGGTTATAAGCAGGCCCGGATTTTACCTGTGTAGCCCCGCCGGTTACTGTTACGCCGCTGCCCGTAGCCCAGAAGGAAAGGGTATAAGGTTTCGCCGTATTCAGGGAGGCTGACAGCGTGTTGCCGGAGGACAGCGCCAGTGAACGGGTTCCGGTGATGGCGGTGCCATTAACATATTTAGCAGTCCCGGATAAGGTCCATCCGCCAAAGGTATTATCTTCAAAGCTGGTATAGGCAGGCTTATCGGTCAAAGGGTTAGCATTAATGGCGGTGCCTATGATATATTTATGGTTGTATCCGTAAATATTAGCAATCACGTGCATACCTTCATCCTGTTCTCCAATGACGTCTCCTGAATCGTCATAGGTATAAGTCCTGACCGTATGATAATTGGAAAGATTGCTTCCGGGGCCATTGTATGTGGAAATCGAAGAAGTTGGTTCAGAGAAGCGCTGTTCCAGCACGTCGGAAGGCACTATGTTCCCATTGGCAAGCTGGGTATATTCGGTCACGTGTTCGCCTAAATATTGCAGCGTGCTCTGCCCTGCCTTAATCACCGAGGTATTGGTCTCTACCGGCACAGAAACCAGATTATTATTTACTAAAGTGCTGAGTATGCTGCCGTTATTATAATCGCTGCTGTAACGGATATATTTATAATTCATATCACCATTGCTCTGTTCCGTAGTGATTTGATTTACATCATAATTGTAATAGGTATTATAAGAATAAGCTCTCATCGTTTGTACGAACTGGGCAGGATTGTTTGTTTGATAAGTCCTTATGTAGGTGGTATCCAGTTGCACCCGGCCTGTGTAAATAGGATAAATATCCACATTCATAATTCCTGTATCGTTACTTGTGTAATAACTTAGCGAATCATCATAGCCTCCGTCTCCGAGCTTTTGAGATGGATGGGTCCAATTAGGGTATCGCTGTGAAAAGCTCTGGAGCACTTGGCATTTACAGGAAAGCACGGGACATTCGGCGGGAGTTGCCTGAGGGTGAATGGAACGGCTGTCCATGGGTTGCTGTGAAGAACAGTAACTTTGGGTTTCTTCTTTGGCATAACCGGAATCATATATATTTTGGATTTCCTTCACGATGTTACCTGCTGAATCATACATAGTAGTTAGTTTGGGTAGCCCATAAGCCCAGGGAGCAAAACGCTGTTCGGAAGAAAAGGTGGGGTCATCTCCAGCCGGTATCCACACGGGATAATCATCATCGCTGGTGAAGGTCTGAACGGTTTTTCCCATACTACCGCTGCCACCAGTGATTACCACTCTTTTAAACTGTTCCGGTAATGGCGCTATATTATTCAGGTTGGTATTATAATAAATCGTGGAAGGAAAATTCATGGCATTGTCACCGATGCAGGTAAATGCGCTGCCCAAAACAATGGCGGCAGCATCTATTATTACCAAACCCGGCCCTGTAGCATTACCCGCCAGCATCATTACATCCATCACATCACCTACTTCACTCGCTGCTCCCAAATAAGGAGATAAAGCATTCATGGCGTTTTGCCATCCTGGCACATTCACCGATTGATATTCGGAGAGAATTCCTGGATAATGGAAATGCCACTTACAGGAGAGTGTAAGTAAATTAAAGCTCTTCCACTCCGGTGCATAATACACATTTTCACGCATCACGTTCACGGGCATTTCTAATCCCCAAAGGGAAGAAGTGTTTCCCGGACTGCTCAAAACATAGTCATAATGGGTTACAACAGGGTTACTGCACCCATGCTGGTAACCTCCGTCGGTAGCGCTGGTCTCAGAAACATGTACGCCGCCTATCATCTGGTCTGCACCTCCTGTAGTGAGGGCGCCTGTATTCTGACTATAGGTATAAGCAAGCGTTCCTCCAGT
This sequence comes from Chitinophagaceae bacterium, assembly GCA_004299085.1. Lineage (GTDB taxonomy): Bacteria > Bacteroidota > Bacteroidia > Chitinophagales > Chitinophagaceae > FW021-bin31. The sequence goes on from SCQV01000487.1 coordinate 16,144, forward strand.
AGGATAGATGACCTGGCTCAACAATCCGTTTTCAGCATATCCTGCTTTGGGATTTAACACCACGCTCGTATCATTTTCATGATAAAAGCAAAGTCCCACCAACTGTAGAAAGTTCAGCTTCAAAATGGAGCGGTTCATAGGAATGGCTGATCCATCCGCGGCTACACTGGCGTTACCATTGTAATAGCCCCAGATATCTTTGGCATAGAAAAAAGGCGGTGGCACAAAATCGTTCGTGCTGTCTGCATTGCCCATGTAATAGTCAAAAATATAGGGGGGCGATTGTGCTTTCATATCCACCCCTACTTTGGTAACCGATCGCAGGCAAAGCCTCGCCGCGCTCTTTTCCTCAGGAGAAACCGGTGTGCCATAACGTTTTAAGATAAAATAGGATGTTTTCAGATCGTATTCTGACAAATATCTTCCATCATAAGTAATGTCCACCGAAGCCAGTGGATATTCTCCCGGGAAGTCTGCCCTTTCAGCAGCACCATAATGAAAGACCACCGCATGTCCATCCGGATAGCTGATGCCGGAAATATCCTGAGTAACCGACATAGACGTGTTGCGGGTAAGAATAACGTAGCTTTTCACATGACTGTTGTCGCCATGATTATAGGTTATTCCGATATCATTATTGTTGGTAATGGAATGGGAAGTGTAAGAGAACTTTACTTCCCTGCCTGTAAGCGGATCTTTAATAGAGGAAAGGTACCAACTGTTAATGACCCATGGATTCACGTACTGTGGATCCACAAAGCCCGACCGGTAATAGGTATAACCGCCCTTAAAGGCAGGTTGGGTTTCCGGACGGGTTCCCTCCCGATTGCAAAATTGCTGCTGCAACACCCGGGAGAGCCCATGGAGAGAAAATGTATAAATCAATCCATCTACATCCTGGATGGTAAAGGCAGTAATGGTCGTGCGGATGCCATTACTGTCACCCGTTGCCATAGTGGTGTCAGTAGTAAAAGTGATCTTCATTTTCGTGTCACCGAGCGATATGCCGGTACCCGTGGAAGGATTCAAAATGAACATCCCCGCTTTACCCTTGAACTGGAAAGAAAAATAATCCGGCTCCCTGTCTTCTGCTATGATGTTATGCTGCGCATAAATCTGGTTAACACCTTTATACAAAGGATACATGGTCAATGCTTTGGGGCATCCCATCGAGGCTGATACAGGAGCGTAGAGGTAACCTGCCGGATATTTGGTGACATCTCCATCCTGTTCTTTTGCGTTACTTTGAATTCCTTTGTAATAAGCCTTCTGGTCATCCGGCTCTCCCACCTGCAGCCGGGTGATCACGCCCCCTGCGATTAAGTCCCATCCCTGCCCTTCATCAGAAGCCAATTCATCTACCTTCAATCCATTGCCGGAATTATATTCCAAGGCGATAATAGCGTTGAGCCGGCTCTCGTTATCCTGCCAGTTAAACAATGGCAGGCTGAACACGGCGCTGCCCGTTTGAAGATTTACCTGAGCCTCTGTTTTTAGCGTCATTAATAAAACCAATAGGGTAATTCCAATAATCTTTTTCATGGGCGTTTTATTTTCCTTAACTGGTTGTTTTCGGTTTTTAATTCGGTTACTTCTTCTTGCAGCGTGACTAAATATAAAGTCATCTCCTCCACTTTCCCCAGCAGCTTCGTATAGGCGTCTCCCACATTCATCCCGTTATGCTGCATCACTTTTGTAGAAGGTATTCCCGGCAGGTGATGATGTAATTTTATATATTCACTTAGAGAATCTATAGAAGGCAAATGATAGGTAGAATCAAACACGTAGTCCGCCCCGGTAGCATTGACCGTGACCTGGTTAGCACGGATATTCCCGTTTACGTCTAATTTGTAGGAAGAGTTGGTTTGGGAGGTCTTGCCGATGAGAACATTACCACCTATAATTCCATTACCATTGATTCTAAACGAGGCATTCTGATCAGCAAAGTTTTGATTAGCTATATTATTACCGTTCGACAAATTGACATCCGTTACGTCAAATGCAGTGCAGGAAGCCATATACCATACTAAGGGGGAGGAAGCGGTGGGGGCCGGGCCACCAGTTATGTAAACAAAACCTGCGTTATAAAAGGATCCACTATATCCATATTGAGTTACACGAACATACCATTCCCACTTACCTGTACCAGTGTTATTAGAAAGCCAGTATTCTGCCCCTCCATTTCCAAGTGAATTGGATGCAGCGTTAAATTGATAGCCAACCGGTAGTTTTGCTCTGAAAATCTGAACAATAGTTTTATTCGTCCCTCCATTATATGACTGTACAAATCCACCATATCCAGGGGCTTCACCTGCACCTGTATGAGTAATTATTAGGCCAAAGCCACTCGAATTGGGTATATCCGTAATAGTATTTGTTCTTGAAATGATAATCTGTCCACTATTATTATTATCATATATATCTACACCATCCGGGCTATAAGCAAATTCCTCATCCGAGTATTCCATCTTACCTTGTCGTACAGCCATTGCAATAGGGTTTAAAAAACCTACCGATGGATTGGGTGAAACATTATCCATAAATTTATATCCTCCTGTGTAATAGGCATTATGAACGTCCAATGCTCCCGCAGGTGAGGCGGTTCCTATTCCCACATTGCCCGATGATGGGAACACATTTTGTGCTCTTACGAAAAAGAAAGAGAGTATGAACGCCTGTAGAAAAAGTGTTTGTTTCATTTCTCTCCTGCTTTTAGTTTTTTGATTTCCGTATTCAAATGCTTATTCATAGACTTTAACCCGTTGACTTGCATTTCCACTGCCTGTAGCTTTTTATTCATCTTAATCATATACAAAGTCATTTCTTCCATTTTTTGCAGTAGTTGCATTTCGGTGTCACCTATACTCAATCCATCTTTTTTCATCTGCTGCGCTGAAGATACTCCCGGCAAGTGATGATATTTGTTTATGTATTTGCTTAGAGAGTTTATGGGAGGCAAATGGTAGGTAGAATCAAACACATAATCCGCTCCGGTAGCATTCACTGTTACTTGGTCGGCACGGATATTGCCATTCACATCTAATTTGTAAGAGGTATTTGTTTGGGAGGTCTTGCCGATGAGGACATTATTATTAAAAATGGCACCACCGGCATATAATGAACCTGTAGCGGCATTGTTCGTACCTCCAATAGCCAAATAATTATTGGTAAGATCATAATAAAAGCCCCATATATTTCCTTGATAATCCACACCTCCATTTCCGTTTCCATCAAACATAATATTAGGAGTAGTTTCGGCGTTTGTGGCACCAAATAAAATGCCTGTGTACCCGTTCTTAGAACCATCAATCTGAAAGGATCCATAAGAAGAAATAAAATTGGGCGCTAAATGAATTCCACTCCCGCTTTCAGGGAAATATAATCCATAATTATTTCCATTAAACTGTAACCAAGTGTTAGCCTGGTAATAATTCTGATTTTCTTTATTGATAAAATTTGACTTATTGAGATTCCCAGAACTCCAAAGTTCAGTCCAGGTTCCCCATGAGGCAAAGCTTCCGCTCCTCAACCAGATATTATTATTGTCTGTGAAACCTAACTCATGAGATAATCCACCACTAAAATCGGTTCCTATTCCATATTGCCTGAAAGTGATAACCCCGTTATAGGTTCCCCCATCAGTTAATCCATCCGTTGTATTTAATTTGAAATCGCCATAAACTCCCATATTCTTGTCCTGCGGTTCATAGACCGTACTTCTCGTATCATATACAGCAAATCCGTTCTGACCGGAAGATGGGGCTAGGGAGTATGTTTGTGACCATGAATAATGAACGGCCAGCAAACAGGCAAAAAGGAAAAGCGTCTTTCTCATTTAGAATTATTTTTTAATGATTCGACTTCTTTTTTTAATGCGTCTAAATTTGTTTGTAATTGCCGATTCATTTTATCCTCCTCGATTACATATAGTGTCAATTCTTCAATCTTCTTTAATAACTTCGTTTGATTTTGTCCCAGATTAACCCCATTAGTTTGCATTTGCTTAGCGGAAGTAATGCCAGGCAGGTGATGATATCGCTTTAAATAAATGCTCAACGAATCTAAAGAAGGCAAATGATAGGCAGAATCAAATATGTAGTCCGCTCCGGTAGCATTGACCGTTACCTGGTTAGCACGGATATTGCCGTTCACGTCTAATTTGTAGGAAGTATTTGTCTGGGAGGTCTTACCGATGAGGACATTGCCGGAAGGAAGAAAAACCATCCAGGGTATATCATACACGGTACCAGCAGCAGAATTCCCGCCAACATACCCGTAAACCAGATTTGAGCTGTCTCCGTATGCTCCTAATGAAAATAGCTTTCCCATGTTATTATAGCTGAAACTATATTCCCTTGCCCATCCACCTGGGAAAGACAGGTCTATATCAATCCCATATGGATAATATTCTGGATTATTCAACAGAATGCCCCTATTCACTATTTGTAAGCCAACAGTAGGAGTTGCTGTCCCAATTCCCACATTACCGGTTGTAGGAAATACATTTTGTGCCTGTGTTATATTCATTAGGCAAAAGCATAAAAGGACTAAGAGAAGAGAGGATTTTTTCATAATGCTTTAATTTTACTGATGATATATTTTTCGATTGATGATTCGATGTCGTTTAGTTAAGAATTTTGTCACCCTGAGCGTAGTCGAAGGGTGTTTGTCAATGACGCCATGATTCGACTTCGCTCACCATGACAATTTCATTTCCTATGCTTAACTAAACGACATTGATTGATGATTGACGATTTTAGATCTTAGAAGATAAAAGATCCTCACAGATCATACATCAAAAATTATATCCCATCCTAAACACCAGCGGGCTTCTTACCGGAGGGACCTGCTGCTTGTATAAAAAATTAAACAACAGCATCAAATCCCCCTTAAAGCCTCCTTTATTTCCTCCAAATGGGGAAGAAATCTTGTACTTCCTTTCTATTCCCAGCAGGGCACTTCTTGTCCATCCGTTCCAGTTCTTTAGTGCTGGTATATCCGGTATCGTAGTATTGTACATCATTTCAAATCCTCCATTCAGATAGAACGTGCCTTTCAATTTGTAATCCAGATATGACCTTACTCCTAACCCCTGTGCGGTAAAATGTATTTTGTGAATATTGCCCCAGCCTAACTTAAAAGAAGCGCCAATCCCCGCGCTGCCGTTCTTCGAGAACTTATAGCCTATCTGTGCAGCTATGTCACTCGTTGTTGGATACCAGCCCGTGGCTTTTTCAAACTGTAAGTTTGTTCCATAGTCTAATCGCTGGAATAAGGTTTTTGATTTGAGATCATTGGGCTTGAAATCCGGCATACTTGCAGAACTGCCACCACCCGGTAATTTATTTTGTAATTGTTGCAGTTGCTGCTGCGCCTGCTGCATTTGCTGTTGTATCTGTTGCATTCCATTCGGCCCTGCCTGTTGTATTCTCTGCTGCAGCTCTTGCTCCACCATTGAGCGTGTCTGCAGTCCTGCCACACTGCCCGCGCTGCCATAACCTGATGGAATACGAAAAAGGCCGGCTATCATCGAATGCTCCTGCATGAACTTCGTGAACGCAGGCATTTTATTCAACAACTCCATTGCCTTAGCCTCCACCTGGTCAGGATGCTGCCACAGCTCTTTATAGTTTTCAATAGTGGTTTTGTAGTAGTAGCACTCCTTTGAAATGCTTCCTATATTCTTAGAGAACAGGCCTCCGTATTTACTCAGCGCCTGGGTTAAAAGCTGTTGACGCTGTTGAATATACTGTTGTACATCCTGGACTTGGTTCAGCTTTCCTTCTAATTGCTGCACGTCAGCCTGAGCCTGTCGAAGGCTGCCCTGAGCCTTCATAAGGTCACCCTGAGCTTGTCGAAGGGTGTTCAGGCTGCCGGATAAACCTTTTTCAACGCCACCTGCCTTGCTTAAATCCGCTTGATATTTACTTAAAAAATTCAGCGATGTCTGAAGGGAATCCAAATAAGGGATATATTTCCCGCTCGGTATGCGTGAAGTTATTTTTGTTACTTTGTTTCTTACCAACTCCTGCAAATGAGAAATGGAATCTATCGAATTACCCAAGGCTAATCCCTTCGCTGCCACAGAGTCAATCTTGGATAGTTTACGGTTTATTTTTTCTTCCTGTTTTTGTAAACGGCGTAGCGATTTCTCTGTACGTTTCGTCATCCTTCGGTTGAACAGGTCTGCTTTGGATGAAACCTTGGCAAAATACCGGGAAGGAAGTTGCTGCAATTCGTCACCTTGATGCCGAACTTTGTTTGTAACAGAATCCACTTGCCTTGCAGGAGAAGATATATTTTGAGCTTCTGAGGCCTGGAAGGTGGTCAGGAGCATGAGGAGCAATAGGATAAAGCGCCATTTCATAGCGCGGATGGTTTTTGTTTTAGGAAAAGGTTAATCTATTGTGTTAAGACTGAATTTTACATCCATCTTAACAATTAAAGAATAAAAGTAAAACCATTATTTTAATTTTTTAGTACCATAACAGTAGTTTAACAATTAGAGGATTCGATGCCTGTACTAAGAAGATAAAAATGCATTTAGTCATACATGTTA
>SCQV01000488.1 GCA_004299085.1 Chitinophagaceae bacterium
ACTGACGGAAGCTGTATGGACAGCACTGCCTGTCAGAATCCATCGCTGACCTTTATGGCGTTGACGGCCCGCGCCTGTGATTATGCAGTGAAAGAAATGAAGAAGATGAATATTTGATCTAAGGACGCAGAATTTGTTAAGATATTAAGCAAGCGTGCAAATGGTTGGGGGTTCGGAAAGAAAAAAGGCTATTTTGTTCGTAATTTCAATATGCTTCCTGAATGATAATAATTACTCGGGATGCATCAACTAAATATCTCTCTGCCATTCTTTACGTATTGACGCAAGTTGTTGATTAATATCATTGTTGCTCATCCTGGATTTTATACTTTTTCGTAAATCTGACATCTTGGGGGGAGCCTTCAACACCTGGATAAGATCCAGTTCCTCCATATCCTTAATAAGTCGGAGTGCTTTTCTGTTAGTTAGTTTTATTGTAATAGTATCCGCCATTTTTAACTTTTTTATTTAAGCGAAGATACGACTTTCATTCCCCCTTACAAAATGATAAAAGCCTCAATAAACATAATTCAAAAAGGCGGCGGAATTTGTTTCTGACGCCTTTTTGGAACAAAATACTTAACTTAAAACTCCAATCATTTTAATTGATTGGAATAGTTAAGCGTTCCAGAGTTCCGTATTTCATATTGGTACTATTAATGGTGTAATAGTGCATAACCTCAAAATCTTGAATATAATGCCTATTGCACCTGCCAGCAACAGAATGAACCCGATATATTGGATGAAACATATACAGTAGTTTTAACCCGCCCTCTACTTTGATTTACAGAATAGACTTTAACATATCCAAAAGTTTGGCCAATAATCTCTCTATAATTTCCAAAGTGATACGAGCACATTCTGGTTTTGATTGCCTTATGTAGAAAAACTACATTCTAAAGAACTCGTTGTTGGGGTGGCTCTATACACCTTAATCACCTATTTTATTTGGCCCACCAGACAGGATCCTTAAATATATTTATATTTTTGGGAATGTTATTAGGATTAGAAGTCACTTCACTGCTTGGGTAAGGATACCGTTGTACAAAGCCAAAATTAGTTAATTGGTTAGCCGGATTATGCATTTGGGGAATACCAGTTCTGCGATAGTCATCATAAGCCTCAATTGATTCTGCCTCATATTCTCCAATATATTTCTGCGTTAATATCTCTTGTAAGTTAGATTGCATGTCGGTACCCAATCGAGGTAACACCTCTGTGGTAAAATAAGTGCTTGCACTGCCTGCGTCAAGACCATGAAAAATAAAATTAGCTGTGATGGCATCTTCTAAAGCATTTATGTAACCGGTATTCCCTTTACGGGCTAATGCTTCTGCTTTAAGGAATAGCAATTCATGGTAAGACATCAAAGGTGTGGGTGCTGACCATCCGTCTTCTGTTCCAGTAATAGCAGAAAAAGAATAGACACCATATCCCGCTCTTGTTCTTTGTGCCTCGCCATTGGGGGCTGGTACAATCGGCGTTGAACCATCTCCATCAGGGTTTAAGAAATAAGCTGACATTCTCGGATCGCTTCGATCATTCATCAGATTATAAAGGGTTTCTCCTGAACATAAATCGCCTCTGTCCTGATAGGTGAAGTCATACCAAGGATTAGCCCCCGTGCTTGAATTTTCATATTTGTTAAAAACGAGAGCATCGCTTGCATCAGTAAAGCCATTCGGTACGCAGACCAATACGGAGTCAATATAAACTGGCTGCCGTTTTTCTAAACGCATGAAATAACGTGCTTTTAGGCTCCACGCCGCCTTAGTCCAAAGTGTAAAATCACCTCCATAAATTAAATCCTGCTTAGCCAAACCGGATACAAGTGAAGCATTAGTAAGATTAGAAATGGCGGCATTTAATAATCCGAATATAGCGGCATAAACATCTTGCTGACTATCATATTTAGGGTGTACGTTTCCCAAACCCTTTAAAGCTTCCGACCAGGGAATGTCTCCCCACATATCTGTCAAAACAGCCAGATTATAGGCTGTCAAAATTTGGGCTATCCCCAGTGTACCTTTATTATCAGGCTCAGAACCACCCGGTGAACACTTAGTTATCATATCATTCAGAATCATCAGATTATCATAAATAGAATTCCAACTATTATCCATTAATGAGGCAGAAGTCACGCCATTACGCCGATCGGCATCGTAGAATTGTTCATCCACTCCCGTACTTTGTTCAATAAAGAGAGATGAATACCAGGCAATATCAGTACCCGCTGTTCCAAAGACAGTTTCCATGGTAGCAGCAGGCAACTCATTAATAGCACCTACATCAGTAGCGTCATTTAGATCCTTATTGACCTTAGCCAAATCATTTTTAGAGCATGATGTTGAAAAAAGGAATAATCCGATTCCTATTCCAACACTGAAGAAATATTTTAAACTTTTCATTTTATTAAGGTTTTAAAAGATCAGAAAGTTAAATTTAAACCAATACCCAAACTCTTTGTCTGAGGCAATGACATATAGTCAAAGCCTCCCTGCATGTTTCCATTTCCCTGAGAAGATTCGGGGTCAAAATTGGGTAACTGACTCCAAATTAATAGGTTGCTTGCTGATACGGATACAGAAGCGGTACTGATAAAATGAGTTCGTTCACATATCTCTTTAGGTAGTGAATAGGAAAATACCGCCGATCTCATTTTCACAAAAGAAGTTCCGTACACGTTTGCCTCTGAAATATTTGCAAGAACAGATCCATAAAGGGTTTGAAAATTATTTGCTCCTTTAATAACGATATCATTAGGATCACCTCCTACCAGATTACCTTTACTGTCTTGCTGTACTGTTGAGGCTTTCACACCCTTAATGACCATTTGAGCTGTCCCTCTGTCTGCAGTTTTTTCAGAAGTGCCATATAAATTAATCAATCGGTTAGCGCCTGAATACATCTGGCCTCCATTTTTCCATTCAAATAAAAAGCTTAAGCTAAATGCCCCATACTGCAATGTATTATTCATACTTAAAATAAACTTAGGAGAAACAGAGCCGATTACACCATCCGTTCCGGATAAAGGCATCCCATAGGTGGGACTATTGGGATCGTCATCAATTATTATTTGTCCTTTATTATTTTTCAGATAAGTTGTTCCGTAAATAGATGGATAAGTTTGCCCGATTGCAGCTCTCACCTGTGGATCAACGAAACCTCCTAAAAAAATGTTATCCACCCCTGGAGCCAGTGATATTACTTTATTAATGGCCTTAGTAAAATTGACAGTTGCTTCCCATTTGAAACGACCGGATTGTACTGGAACAGCATCTAAAGTGGCTTCATGAACCTTACTGCTCATCTCACCCGCATTTCTGATAACCTCTGAAAACCCGGTTGAACCTGCTAAGGGAATGGCAAAAATCTGATCCTTGGTATCCTGATCTGTATAAGTATAGCTGAAGTTTATTCTGCCATTGAGAAATCCTAAATCAGTACCCACCTCGAATGAATTCGTATTTTGAGGCGTCAAATGTGAATCATACAAGGTAGAATTGGGTCTAAAACCAATAACTCCATTGAAAGGATAACTAATATTTTCAGAAAGGAAACCACTTCCTGCTGCATCCTGTACATATATCCTGTTCATGTATGTTCCAGGTGCCCCCACTTGAGCATAGGATGCCCGCAATTTACCCGTGAAGCCGCTGCTATTGAATGCAGGTAATTCACTGAATACCCAAGAGAGCGAAACCGATGGATAAAAGAAAGATTGGCTGCCTTTGGGCATTGTAGAGATATAATCATTACGACCTGTAACATTCAAAAAGACCATGCTTTTCCAATCTGCTCCTACTTGGCCATAGAAGCCAACCGTCCGGCTTCTAAATTTTGAATTTGAACCAAATTGGGTACTAGCATTAGCCATATTATTCCAGCCCGGAATCACTAATCCGACTCCATTTGTGCCCACATTGGTAGTGAGATTATCATTCGCTTCATTCCCCACCATAGCATTTATATGCCAATCCTCATTTATCTGTTTATTATAATTTATATTTAAAAGAGAATTAAGCGTTCGGTTCACCAAAGTTTGTTCCGAAACGCTTCCTGTTGGATGAGAACCCGAGCCCACGGACCATATATTTTCCAAAATGGTCGTATATTGATCTATACCAAGCTGATATTTAATGTCCAGGCCTGTAATAGGAGAATAAGAAATATAGGAATCTCCGAAAATACGATGTGTTTTCTCATTAAAAGTATTATACTTTGAGCTCCACAATGGGTTATCAAATGTCCCTCCTCTATATTGGATCTGGCTATATGGATTTTCAGGCTGGCTTATAGGAGTCCCCACCAAATCATAACTTGGGGGAGCACCATAAATTTCAAAAAATATACTGTTGTTCCCTGAAGGTATCTTATCAATATCTGTAGAGCTAAAATGAACATTTGCTCCTACCTTTACTTTAGTACTTGCATTAAAATCACCTGAAAAGTTTACATTATAACGATTCATATCGGAAGCAGTTACAATACCAGTTTGATTGGTAGAACCTACACCAAGCATATAATTTCCCAAGTCGCCCGATTGTGAAACACTTAAATTATTTGAAGTGGTAAATCCAGTCTTAAAGAAGTTCTTCGGATTATTGTAAGCGATTGGATTTTCCCAAGCACCTTTGTAAGGATCCCAAAATTTACCTTTAGTAGCGTCAGTGGGATTATTATTATTGAAACCATTGGGGACATTCCCACCATATTTTGGGTCGTTGGGAAGATTACTGATTTTCGGCCCCCAACTTGTAGATGCACCTTTAGAGAATACTCCCCCACTTCCCTGGGCGTATATCTGTTGAATGTCCGGTAGCCTCGATACCTGATCAAATTGTTCATAGGTAGAAAAACTAATAACCGGCTTACCTTTGGCAAGGTGGCTACCATTTTTGGTGGTGATCATTATGACACCATTAGAAGCACGTGTACCATATAATGCGGCGGCGGCCTGTCCTTTTAGAACAGTAATAGAGGCAATATTATTTGGATCAATGTCAATTGCACGATCGGAGTAATCAGTCCCGGTAACGCCGTCTCCTCCTACGGAAAAATCAGGTCCACTATTAATCGGCATTCCATCTACCACATAAAGAGGAGTGTTATCTCCGGAAAAAAATCTGGAACCACGGATCAATACTTCTGCAGAAGCTCCCGGCATACCACTGGACGGCCTTATTTCCAAGCCTGATACTTTACCTTGAAGAGCCGTATTTAGGTTTGGATTACCTCCCTGGTTCAACAATTTAGAATCAACTGTTTGAACAGCATACCCTAAAGATTTCTCCTTTCTGCTTATTCCTAATGCAGTAACAACTAATTCATTCAATTGTGAAGTACTTGCTTTAAGTACCACGTTAACCGAAGATTGTGTTCCAGCACTCACCTCTTGTTCCGCAAATCCAATTCCTCTGAATATCAGCGTCGCATTTTCCGGTACAGTCAATTCATACTGTCCGTTGGCATCTGTGGCGGTACCGGAGCTGGTACCTTTTACCTGAATGGTAATTCCGGGCAACGGGCTGCCATCTTGTCCCGTAACCTTTCCTGTGACCCTGTGTTCCTGGGCTGTTGCCTGTAATGAAGGCAACGCTACCAGCAAACTGCTTACTAATAGTAAAGCAAGGGCGAGTAATGTTTTTCGCATACTTGTTATTTTGAGTTTTTGGTTGAAATCAGGAATATGAGAGTTCCTAATGATTTTGTAAAAATCGTTATAGAAACGTGAAAGCAATGTTAATGTAATGTTATAGCAACGTTATTATAACGTTAACGATACAAATCTCTTGAAATTTTACTAAAAAGAATGCACTATAATCTTTTAAGAATCTTCTTTTTATACTGATTTAGCCTTCAGGCAGAGCAAAGTGCAAATAGGCCTCCGAAGGAATACTTTGGACTATGCTCAATACTCAATGTTCAACAATCAACAATGAATGTTCAACAATCAATGCTCAATGTTCAATGCTAAATGCTCGATATTCAACGTTCAATATTCAATGCTCAATGCTAAATGTTCAATATTCAATGTTCAATAAGAAATTTCCACCTGAATTGCGGCTCTCAGTAATTAAACCGGCTTTAAAGTCGTGCTCATGATGTAATTTGGCATTGTGATTGGAGGGAGGGAACGCGGAAGACGGAACGGCGAATAATGAATAATGAACACGGAATAACGAACATCGAACTCGGAGGACGGAACAGGGAATGACAAATACTGAACATCGAACGCTGAATACTGAACATCGAACTGCAAACACCAAATAACTAATAACCCCGTTACTTAACACCCATGTCCGGCATTTATATTCATATTCCTTTTTGCAAACATGCCTGCTATTATTGCAATTTCCA
>SCQV01000489.1 GCA_004299085.1 Chitinophagaceae bacterium
GCAGCAAATTTTAGTCATTTTTCGACAGTCTTGAATTTTCTTTGGTTCTTTCTTTGGTTCAAGCCAAAGAAAGAACAACTATATCAAGGCTACGAGCTTTAAATACCTAAATTCTATAATGTAATAAGGTTAGAATGTGAAGCCGTCTCATTTCTATTGAGGTTTAAGTTCCCGCCATTAAAAGTTCTCACAATTAAATTTAAGGGATGAGAACTCCTTTAAAAGATTTCTGTGGCATTAAAATCCTGCTTTAACGTTATTCTGATAATACTGGCACACCTTCCTCATCAGACACATTTCACATTTAGGCGTTGGCCTGCATATTTCTCTTCCTAAAAATGACATCGCCATACCTGCATCCCATTCATTCTTGGGTAAAGCTTCCATAATTTGTTTTTCTATTTTTTTCGGGTCAGTTCCCGTAGCAATGCCAAGCCTTGGCGCTACACGAACTACATGCAAATCCACAATCACGCCTTCCGGCTCCTTCCCTGATTCACGCAAAATAACATTAGCTGATTTTCTTCCAATACCGGGTAATTCGGTGAGCTTATCTAAGGTAAGCGGAATGTTGCTGTCCTTTTTTAGGGTCTGCGCTATCTCCATCAGCCATTTCGTTTTATTTCCGAAATTTCTGACTTTGCCGATGATCAAATGCAACTGAGCTTCCGTGGCATGAGAAAGCACCTGCATATCAGGAAACTTTTCGAAGAACTGCGGTGCTATACTATTGATATGCTTGTCACTATCCTGTGCAGAAAGGATCACCATCACCATCAACTGGTAAGTGTTTTTGTAATCCAAAGGATGTTTGGTATTTTTATACTTTTCAATAAGCGGCTGCATTGCTTTCGGCCAGTGAACGTTATCAGGCATAACAAATGTTTTTTTGTGAAATGACAGCTAAGCTACATATTTTATAGGAAATTCGAAATTCTTCTGTTTACTTTTTCCGTAAATTTGGCAATCACCGAAATAAACAATCATGCCCCCTGTTTCAAAACATATCATCCACGCCCCACATGGCAGCTTGTTATATTGCAAAGGCTGGGTGCAGGAAGCGGCTTACAGGATGATACAAAATAATTTAGATCCCGATGTAGCCGAAAAGCCGGATGAGTTGATAGTTTACGGAGGGAGCGGCAAAGCTGCACGCAACTGGGATTGTTTTGATAAGATTTTAAAATGCCTTCAAACGCTGGAAGATGATGAAACTCTTTTGGTGCAGTCAGGAAAACCGGTGGGCATTTTACGCTCGCATAAAGATGCACCGCGCGTGCTGATTGCTAATGCCAATCTGGTCGGCCATTGGGCTAACTGGAAATATTTTCACGAACTGGAAAGAAAGGGCCTGATCATGTACGGGCAAATGACGGCAGGCAGTTGGATCTATATCGGATCGCAGGGTATTGTGCAGGGAACGTATGAAACTTTTTTATCACTGGCAAAGAAACATTACGGTGGTTCACTAAAGAATAAGTTATGCGTTACGGCCGGATTGGGTGGTATGGGTGGCGCTCAGCCACTTTCCATTACGATGAATGAAGGCGTTTGTCTCGCCGCTGAGGTGGAGGCATGGCGCATGCAAAAAAGAATAGACACCCATTATCTGGATAAAATGACAGATGATATTGATGAAGGAAT
>SCQV01000052.1 GCA_004299085.1 Chitinophagaceae bacterium
CAGGGAAGCCTGAAAAAGAATTTGATTTAGTTATATACTTTTACCAAGAAAATATAAGACTGCAGCTTTTTGATTTGATCTACTCTGTTCAAATGCTGGAAAACATTTTTCTCCCTTAATAAAGCTCTTCTGTTAAATCCGTCAGGAATGCTGTCAAGCATACTCAAAAGGAAAGATGATTTTACCGCAAAAGCAATATTATCTGAAGGAGATTGTTTGCCTGTAACAATTCCTAAAATTTGCCCTTTGGCGTCAATCAAAGGCCCGCCGCTGTTTCCGGGATTAACGGGGATGGAAACCTGGTATGAATTAGTATCACCGCGATAACCGGTTTCTGAACTGATGTAGCCTTTCCCATAAACAATTTCATCCTTTGGATAGCCCAATGTATATACTTCTTCGCCTAAAGGCGCATTGTCTTTTTCTTTCAAACCATAGGGCAATGGCGGCAACTGGAAAGTAGAATCATCAATCTTGAGAACGGCCAAATCGGAATGGATGTCTTTATAAACAATAGAAGCTTTTAAAACTTCTCCTTTGCTTGTTTCCACATATACAGAATCTGCTCCTGCAATCACGTGCGCATTGGTCGCAATCAATCCGTTGGCAGATAATGCAAAGCCTGTCCCGCCATATTGTCCGGGATTTATCGGGCCTGATTTGGCACGATGAATATCATTTATCAGGCTGTTTTGAGAGCGTTTAATGTTATCTATCTCTCTTCTCAGAATGGTATAGCTGCTTAATTTATGCTGGTTGTAATTGTGGCTGATCAACACTCCTGCAAATGTGATGATAAATGCAATAGCGGCTGCCACACCGGCCACTTTCCACAAATAAGGCTTGAAAGGAATAATCCGGCTGGAAGGTACTCGTGTATTAGCGGTTTCTTTTCCTTTTTTGTTTACTGAATCCTGAGTTTTCCAGGCATTGTAAGCTGATCCCATTTTTGTTTTCAGGTCGGCAATATCGGCATGTTCGGAAAAATAGGACCGGATTTGGATTTGTTCATTTAATATTTTCTGTACTTCTGCATTGTCCCGGCACAGCGTTTCAAATTGAACGCGCTCCTCTGCCGTCATCTCTCCGTCTATGTAACGGTCTGCTGATTCTATAAAATAAGATTCATCTTTCATCACGAAATCTCCGGTTGTTTGTATTCAATAAAAAATAATTTCTTTAATCTGTTCAGACATTTATACTTCTGTGTTTTGGCATTATCGGGATTGGTATAACCGAATTTATCCGCTATTTCCTGCATAGACATCTGTCGCATGTAAAAATCCTCCAATAAACTTTTGCAAGGCTCGCCTAATTTCAATAATGCCTCACTCAACACTTTAAACCTTTCTTCTTTTTCATTGTGATCCTGAAGATCCTCATCCGGTAAACTATCCTCTAATTCCTCCCTGTTAAAGTCAGAAGATTTTAAGGGTACTTTATTTTGCCGGTTCAACTGCTTTAGCCACAACCTCTTTGCCACGGCGTATAAATAAGTTTTCAATTTAGCTTCTAAAGCAAATCCCGGCTCTTTCGACTTATCATACAAAATGATCATGGCTTCCTGAAACAAGTCTTTGGCATCATCCTCCGTTCCGTGGTTATTGACCACCATGTGCAAAACCATCGGGAAAAACGACTTATACAATAACCCGAGAGTCTTCTCCTCATGATTTGATAACCCTTCTAAAAGTTCTCTATCCGATTCGTATATATAACTTTTACTCACTTCTTAATACTGTTTTATGATTTTGGTAACCCATCAGAATAAAAAACAAAGGAAAAAAATTTTTTGCATGCATGGGTTACCTTTTTTGAAATAGGGTATAAACATTCGTAAATTAAATCTTAAAAGTTTCTAAAAATTTCATTCACTATGAAAAATGTATTGAAAATCGGCGTTCTGGCTATGGCATTGGGCTTGTTCGTAGCTGCTTGTAATTCAGGTACTAAAAGCTCCAGCAATGCAGACACAACTGAAACTGCTGCTCCTGCTGCTGCTCCTGCAACAACCGCTCCTGATTCTGGCGCTGCTGCTGCTCCCGATACTGCAAATGCTGCAACTCCGGATACTACCAAGGCTAAGTAATCAACTTGGCATAGTTAAGTTTTTAAAACCGTTGTCTAATAAAACAGCGGTTTTTTTATTTTTATTTAGAAACGTTTCAATAAAACCTTTTATTTTTTTAATATTATAAAATATTGGAAAGGATGCTTGGTTTTTCTAAAACCTGTGTACTTTTGCACCCGTTAAGTTATCATTGAAAATAAACGCATGGCAACGAAGTCTTATTTTTTCGATTTTTATTTCTTCGAAAAGAAGGGCTGAGGTTGTATGCAATGAACATAAATGTAAAAGGGCCTCAGCAAAACTGAAGCCCTTTTTTTTATGACATAATATGATTTTACATTTTATAAAATAAGATTTCATAAAAAAATGCCATTGAAAATTGCCATACAGGGATATGAAGGATGCTTTCATCAGATAGCTGCTCAAAATTATTTTAATGAGAATGTCGAGATCATCCCTTGTCACAGTTTCAGCGAAGTGGTGAAAAAAACTGCTGAAAATAACGTGGATGCTGCCGTCATGGCCATCGAAAATTCCATTGCAGGAAGCATCTTGCCGAATTATAATCTGCTGCAACGCTCAAAGCTGTATGTTACCGGGGAGATTTTCCTGAATATCCGTCAACACCTGATGATGCTGCCTGGGCAAACACTCGAAGATATTAAAGAAGTTCATTCTCATCCCATGGCATTATTACAATGCATAGATTTCTTAGATCGGCATATCAATTGGAGGTTGGTGGAAACGGAAGATACTGCCTTATCAGCGAAATCCTTGCGAACTCACAACACCAGGCATGTGGCGGCCATCGCAGGCGATCTGGCTGCAAAGTTGTTCGGATTGGATATAGTAGCTCCCAATATTCAAACGGAGAAAAAGAATTATACCCGGTTTTTAGTGTTGAATCGCCATGAAAATAAACAATGGGAGAAAGCACCCAATAAGGCATCTGTTTATTTTCAGGTTAGGAATTTACCGGGCTGCCTGGGTAAAGTGCTAACCTGTATTGGAGAAGATGGGATCAATTTATCGAAATTACAATCTTTCCCCGTACCTGGTGGAGACTGGCTCTATTTTTTTCATACGGATATGGAATTTGAAAAATTAGATCAATTAAACCATGCATTAGAATGTATGAAACCATTGACGGAAAAATTAAGAGTGCTGGGAATTTATCAAAAGGGAAAAACAGTGTGAGAGGGGACAAATAGTAAGCAGTATGCAGTAAGCAGTGCGCAGTATGCAGTGTGCAGGCAGTAAATGGTAAATGGTAAGTAGTATTTTGTAAAAGGACGAAATAATAGATCAGCGATTAAAGATTGTAAATCATAGATAATGAAATCATTCACAGCAAAACGATTGGATGCTATTCATGAATATTATTTCTCTAAGAAGTTAAGGGAAATAGATGACATGAATAAGCAAAGTGAGGTAAAAGTAATTAACCTGGGTATCGGCAGTCCGGACCAACCGCCTCATCCGGATGTGATCAAGGCTTTACATGAAGCAGCTTTACGTCCGGATACGCATGCTTATCAAAGCTATAAAGGAGCACCTGCATTGCGGCAGGCTTTCGCAGACTGGTATCAGAAAAGTTTCGGTGTAATCTTAGATTCTGACAGAGAAATACTTCCTTTGATCGGCTCGAAAGAGGGGATTATGCATATCAGCATGACCTTTCTGAATGATGGTGATGAAGTATTGGTTCCTAATCCCGGCTATCCTACTTACCGCTCTGCCACTATGCTGGCAGGAGGAGTATGTATTGACTATGATTTGAAAGCAAAGAATAATTGGTTGCCCGATTTACCTACTTTAGCAAAGAAAGATTTAAGCAGGGTGAAGCTGATGTGGGTTAATTACCCTCAGATGCCGACCGGCGCCAATGCTGATGAAGCATTCTTTACCGAATTAGTGGCATTTGCACAGAAGCATCATATTTTAATTTGCCATGATAACCCTTACAGCTTTATCCTGCCCGGAGAGAAAAATATGGATGCGGAAGGAAAATATCATCCTTTAAGCTTATTAAAAATCGCGGGAGCGAAAGAGGTGGCATTAGAGCTTAATTCTTTAAGCAAATCACATAATATGGCCGGCTGGCGCATTGGTGCGGTGGCTGCAAAAGAAGATGTCATTCAAGAAGTATTGCGCTTTAAAAGTAATATGGATTCAGGAATGTTTCTTCCGCTACAGTTAGCTGCAGCAAAAGCCCTGCAGTTGGATGAGCAGTGGTATCATGATTTGAACAAAGTTTATCTGAAGCGCAGGAATAAAGTGTATGAAATGATGGATATGCTGGATTGTCATTATGAAAAAGGGCAATCGGGAATGTTCGTTTGGGCAAAAGTTCCTGCGAATTATAAAGATGGATATGATTTGAGTGATGAAGTATTGTATAAATGCAGCGTTTTTTTAACGCCCGGAGGTATTTTCGGCTCAAATGGCGATAATTATGTCAGGGTAAGCTTATGCCGAAGCGAAGAAATTCTTGAAGAAGCTATCAAGCGTATTAAAAAAGTGATAAGGCATAGACCACAGGTAATAGGGAGTCTATAGAAGGATGAATAAAGAACCTGCCTTTGCCGGCAGGCAATGAATAAAGAACAAGGAATTGGATCCATTTAATTTTAACAGATACAAAATGACAATCGGAATAGTAGGCGTAGGATTAATAGGCGGATCCATGGCGATTACATTGAGAGAGAAAGGATTTGCTGATAAAATATTGGGTTCAGGCCGGACCGAAAAAAGTTTAGACAAGGCCTTAGCGTTAGGACTCATTGATGAAAAAAAAGATTTGAAGGATCTGATTAATGAATCTGATTTAATCATTTTATCAATACCTGTAGATGCTTTGAAGGAAATGCTGCCTCATGTCTTAGATTCCATTAATGATAAGCAAGTCGTCATTGATGTGGGTTCTACTAAGGAAGGATTTTTACAAGTGATAAAAGGCCACCCGAAGCGAAATCGTTTTGTGGCGACCCATCCAATGGCAGGAACAGAATATTCTGGACCGGAAGCAGCCGTTAAAGATTTGTTTAAAGGAAAGAGTACGGTATTTTGCGATATAGAAGAA
>SCQV01000490.1 GCA_004299085.1 Chitinophagaceae bacterium
GCATTATTTTCCGTAGCGTAATTGAGCAAATTTTAGTCATTTTTCGTCAGTCTTGAATTTTCTTTGCTTCTTTCTTTGTTTTAAGACAAAGAAAGAAGACTTTAAAATCTGGGTAACGCGTTTTATATACATAATCCTAAAAGATAATTTATCCCGGAATAAAGGAGGGTACTCTTCTTTTATTCGTTGCCTGTTCAAAGGCATAAGCCATTCCGATTAATCGCGGTTCACTGAATGCCGTTCCGAAAAATGAAAAACCAACAGGAAGATCATGAATAAAGCCCATAGGTACGGTAATATGCGGATAGCCCGCCATAGCAGCAGGTGAAGAGAACGAAAATCCGGTATCATAATCTCCGTTAATCAGATCAATACAACATGCCAGGCCATTAGTCACTCCACAAATAGCGTCCAGATCATTTTGCTGCAACAGGTCATCAATGATCTGCCTGGAAGAAGTAGATTTTATCCAGGCCTTTTTGTACTCATGGCTGTCTAAACTACCTTTTTGATTTGAACTGATGAGAATGTCCTGCTTAAAATAAGGCATGGCAGTATCCTGGTGTTTTATATTAAACTCAATCACCTCCGAAAGCGATCTAACTGGTGCGTTGGAGGAGGCCAGATATTTATGAATGCCTTCTTTAAATTCATATTGCAGCATGGTAAACTCCGCATCCTGTAGCGGTTTTATATTCTTTAATAGTTCCACCTCTGTCAGAACGGCTCCATTTTCCTGCAAAATTTTCATAGTCTTTTTCAACAAAGCGACCACTTCCGGATCTCCACCTTGTAAGCCTCCTGCTAAAAATGATTTTTCTATTCCGAGTCGTTTCCCGATCAATCCTGATTTATTTAAAAACCGGGTATAGTCAGGATGAGTTTTCCCTTTACTCTTTAAGGTGGCGCTATCGCCAGGATCAATGCCTGTCAAGTGTGATAAGAGAATGACTGCATCGGTAACTGTTCTTGCCATGGGCCCTGCGGTATCTTGCGTAAAAGAAATAGGAATGATTCCTGAACGGCTCCATAGGCCAACCGTAGGCTTAATCCCAACAAGGCCATTTACAGAAGAAGGACTGACAATAGAACCATCTGTTTCTGTACCAATAGCCAGTGTGCAAAGATTAGCTGAAGCTGCTGATCCGGATCCTGCGCTGGAACCGGAAGGGTTTCTTGAAAGTATATACGGGTTTTTAGTTTGTCCGCCTCTGCTGCTCCATCCGCTGCAGGAATGAGTAGAACGGAAATTGGCAAATTCACTCAGATTGGTTTTTCCCAACAATACCGCCCCCGCTTCTCTTAACTTGTGAATAATAAAAGCATCTTTGGAAGCTATATTCCCTGCAAGCGCTAAAGAACCGGCTGTGGTCATCATCTTATCACCGGAATCAATGTTGTCTTTGATTAAAACAGGAATCCCGTGTAATGCGCTTCTCACTTTCCCCTGTTTTCTTTCAGCATCCAGGGATTTCGCAATGTCCATGGCATCAGGGTTGACCTCAATGACACTGTTTAGCGCCGGGCCGGTTTTATCTATCTGTTTGATTTTTTCCAAATACCATTTGGTTATGGATTGAGAAGTAAGATTCCCATTATTCATTTTCTCCTGCATTTCCAGGATAGTTAATTCTTCCAAATCAGCCTCTTCGGTCATGCCGTTTTTCTTTTGCCGTTCTTCATTTTCCCGAGAGGAGGGTATTGAAGAAGAAAGGATGGCAGGTATGCTCAGGCCGGCGAGAGTTCCATTTCTGAGAAAATTTCTTCTATTCATAAAAAGAGATTGTGGGTTATAACGGATGGCAATCCAAAAGTACAGAAAAAGACGGCTTTATCATCATTGAAATCAAAAATATAATCAATGACATGCAGGCTTTTTACAGAAGAAAGATAGTAATGCTGATAACACCATACTTACCTGTATAAAACAATAATGAAATTTTTTTCTGATTTATATGGAAACCATTGAGTGGCAAAGTAAAAATTAAGGACTAAGCCTTATTTGGAGATGCTGGAAATTTTAATAACTTGAGTTTTGCCCAATAGGACATCCTGATCGTAAAAAGAATAAGACTCTCTATCAGAGACAGGCTCCTTATGAGCCACCTGAATAGACAACGCTCTCAGCAAATAAACCCGGTAACACCGGTAAGAGATAAGACACATTCAGTCCGGCTCAGAAACAGGAGGCTCCTATAGAGCGAATGAGCCTATTCGTATTCCTTCAACGTGATAAGCCCTGTGAGAGGAAAAAGGAATGCAAGTCTTGCATAAACTTATAGGGTTATCCAACTCACTCAAAATATGGACATCTCAAAATAAGCCTTTGCCAAATTAATATAATACGGTATTATCTTTTAATTTTATCTTTGCTTTGTAATTTTTTTACCTGTTCATTGCCTATTTTTGGGAGATTTTTAGTCACATCAATTTATAATAATTTAATGATTATCCGTTTAAGTACCAGAAGGATAAATGACCTTCTTTGAACCTTTGGAGTGTTGGATATTCGATATTAAGTAAGAATGAGAGATTTCAAATAGATTCCTGTATTGTAGCGGATATTCACTATAATCTTTAGGGCATCTCGAAAAACCACCTATAGATTCGTGGAAACCAGCCTGCCGGCTGGCAGGTCCGTGTTATTTGTGGCTAAAAAAGACTAAAAATGATGTTTTGAGAGATACCCTTTAAAGAGTTTGTAATAAAAAAGTCATTGACTATCCGCTATTGTACAAGTGAAGTTTAAAGGGTATGGTAAGGTAAGATTTTGATTTTAAAATAATGCCTCCTTTGAAACGGAATCAAAGAAGCGCCTGCCTACCGGACAGGCAGGTTGGCCCGAAAAATCAGCGCGCCGCGGGAGGCCTCGCCTTAGGCGAGGGTAGAAGCTTTGATTTTTCTTGACCTTTTTTGTCTCGGCTTAGACGAGATGGTTACTTTTCGGTCAAGCGAAAAGTAACACAGGATTAATAATAAACAAGAATTTGAAGAGGAGAAAAGGAGCAGCTTTTAAAGAACCAAACTGAGATGGTATCCTCACTATGCGAAGGGCTGCATTATAATTTGTCGGTTCCTTGTATTATTACGGATAGTCATTAAAAAGTCACATTCCATCATGCCTCAATTTATACATTCACCACTATAACCATCGAATAATTAGCAGCTGCCATGAAATCCCCCGCCTTCAAAATTGCCTTGATATACCTGATTGCAGGTATATGCTGGATCGTGGGTAGCGATTCAGTGCTGGCCCGCTTGTCCGGGAGTCACATTTTATCAAATCCGCTCCTGACCGGCGAGATGATCAAGGGATTAGCTTACATGCTTGTCACTGCATTTTTACTCTATTACCTCATTCGTTATTATTTCCGGCGACTCAGACGTTCAGATGCAGCTTATAGAAGTCTGTTTGAGGACAATCCCAGTCCTATGATTGCCTATGATCTGAAAACACTTAAAATCTTAGCAGTTAACAATGCTTCCCTCTATCAGTATGGCTATACCAGAAAAGAATTTTTATCTATGACTTTTGATCAGTTGAAGCTTAAAGAGGAAATTCCCAAATTGTTGAAAATACTTCGCAGTGGCAAGATTAATTTTGATAAAACAATAATTGTGCATCATTTAACGAAGGATGGGAAAATGCTGTATGTCAATATCTCTGCACAGAATGGATCATTAGATGGTAAAAAAGTCAGATGGGTATTGATCCGCGATATGACGGAAGTAAATGAAAAGGAAAGATTGTTGCAGGCTGCCCTGGAAAGATATGATCTGGTGATGAAAGCCACTAAAGACATTATCTGGGATTTGTATTTGAATAATGGTCAAACCATGTTGCATGGCCCCGTATTCGAGAATTTCGGATACCAGGTGTCCTCCGTGGATAACGATTGGTTCAACGATAAAATTCATCCGGATGATTTGCAGCGTTTCTGGAGCCATGTTCAGGAAGTCAATGAAAAGGTGGACCCCTTTTGGTCGGATCAATTCAGGATCAAGTGTGCCGATGGAAAGTATAAATATGTAAATGCAAGAGGATATATCATTTATTCAGAGGACAAGAAATCCTACCGTTCTATTGGAGTAATACAGGACATTCAGAAGCAGAAAGAATACGAATTGAAAATCGAAAATCAAAACCAGTTGCTGAAAGAAATAGCGCATATTGTTTCTCACGAGCTAAGAGGACCGGTGGCATCTATGAAAGGCATGTTATCCCTGATTGCGGAAAACGAAAATATTCCTTCCGGTATAGATCATGAATTCCAATGCTTAAACCGTTCTGCAAATGACCTGGATAATGTGATTCATCATGTAATGGATAAAGCAAATAAAGTATATCAGGTTTAACTTAAACGCTTATCTTTTTCTTTCTTGCCTCTACATTCCATTGGGTGATTACATCGCCGTTATCAATAACCTGTACTTCATCGTATAGCGCAACGGTTGGACAGACGTGATAAGGAACGCCGTACAACACATCCCCGATTTTTAATCTGTCCCATTCTTCCGCACTTACTTCTACCACTAAATGTTCCTCGCTTTCTGAAATGACCTCATAATTGTCTATGTTTAAAAAGAAAATCCGCTTGTTTATCGGGTTTTCCGCCGCTACGGATTTATGTCCTAAATCAGTAGTGATCCTTCCTTCCGCCGGCTTGGAAATGATTCGTGTCAGCAATACGGCTGCATGCAAAAAAGGCAGGTCTTTCAGCAAGTCGCCATCTCCCCTGTCCCACAAAACGGTGGTCCCCGGGCTACATAATATTTCCGGATTCAAGGCGTGTATGGGGAAAGTCGGACTTCCGCCTGCGATGATTTCAGGTTTGGGAAAACCCAAAGACAAAATTTTACCGGCAGATTCCATAACCGGCTTAAAATTATTGTCACAATGTATTTTTCTTTGTTCGAAATCCTGATCACGGATATGCCCGTCATACACATGCAGTCCGGCGCAATGCAAATGAGACATACCGGCAAGTTGCTGATAAAACCCGGCAATATTTTTTTCAACCGGCATTCCCGTACGATGCATGCCGTCGTCCACATCTATATAAACGGTCGCATTCAGATTGTTTTCTGCAAACAACGCTTGCAGCATTTGTGCACTATCCATATTATCTACTAAAGAAGCAAACTGTATGAGGGGAAACCGTTTTATCAGTTGAATAAAACGCAACGCTTTTGATTCATTGAGCTGATAAGCCAGCAATATATTTTTTGCTCCCGAGGTGGCCAGCATTTCCGCTTCAGCAATAGTCGCACATTTAAAACGCCTGATGCCGGCTTCTAAGTGCATTTTTATCACCTCGCTCATCTTATGCGTTTTCACGTGAGGCACTAAGCGATCCGGGCTTCCGGCAATACGAATCATTTCCCTGATGTTATGATGAATGCGATCAGGATAAACTAATAAAGCAGGTGAATCGGTTTGATTCGGATGACTTAAAGTGTACCACGATTGGTTGGACATAATTGATATATTAGTTTAAAGGTGAATGCGATGGGAAGGGTAGAATTTGATATTTTGAATATAGAGAATTATTTGAGATTTATCTATTGTTATTTGTTATCATAGGGCTATTTCCATCTCAAGGTTTCCAGTAAATGCCACATATCCTGCTGAACAAATTGTACTACAGGCTTGATGGAGTCCGCATTCGGAACAGCGTAAAAATATAAGGCGCCGCGCAGGAAATGAGAAGTGCTGTCTGTCGCAAAAAATTGCCGGGCGGTGGCAGCATTTCCGCTGACATTATAAAAGATGCCACTCACCTGATAAGGTGTCCTGAATTCTTCGGGAACAATGGCGTCTGCCTTCTCGGCATTCTTATAAGTCATTTCATAGCAATCATTGACCAGCTTGTTTAATGAATATTCTTTACCGATAATCTTGTAGCTGATATAAATTTTCCCATGAAACTGCGGGAAATCCACATCAATCCACCACGGGTTTTCCGGCTTCGTATTAAAGAAACTGGTATCCTTGACTATTTTGGCATATACCGGATATTGAAAAGTATAAGGATATCCGGGTTCATTAAAGACCTGATATTGCCTTTCGGGAAATTTTATCCTGAAATAACCTCTTGGCTTGGGTGTATAAGAAGACTGGCACGAGAATAAAAAAGTACCTGCAAAAATAAACGCCGCTATAATGGTCAGAATCTTTTTAATATCTTTCATTTTTCAACATCAGCCGTTTCGGGCCTTATAGTAATCTTGACTTTTTGAATCCTCAATTTATTCACTTCCAGCACGATGAAATCGAAGTTTTTATAGGATATTACCTGATTAACTTCGGGGAAAGCGCCTGCAATTTCCAATATCAATCCACCTAACGAATTACTTTCTCCTATTACTCCTTCAAACGTAGAAGGGGCGACATCCAATATACGGCATACATCATTTAACATAGTTTTCCCTTCAAAAATATATTCGTTATCTCCCGTTTTCCGGTAAGAAAATTCCTCCTTATCAAATTCATCTTTGATATCGCCGATGACTTCTTCCATAATATCTTCCAAAGTGACAATGCCGCTTGTTCCGCCAAACTCATCCACTACAATGGCAAAATGGATGTGCTGTGTCTGAAATTCTTTCAGCAGGTCTTCTATCAGCTTATGCTCATGAATATAGTACGGCTGACGCATCACTTCATGCCAGTCAAAATTTTCTTTTTTATTCAGATGTGGCAGCAGGTCTTTGGTATGGATCATGCCGGCGATATTGTCTAAATTACCTTTATAGACAGGCAACCTCGAATAATGCAATTCACTGACTTTAGCGACCAGCAGTTTAAATGGAATGTTATATTCTATTCCTGAAACGTCTAACCGGGTGCGCATAATTTGCTTTGCTGTAATATGTCCAAAGCTGATAATGCTTCGCAACATATTTTTTTCTTCTGTGCTGGCAGTTTCTTTCACGGAAAGTTCAATGGCTTCATCAATATCTGCTGAGCTGATAGGTATAGGGCTTTTCCCGAAGATTTTATTGCTGAGCCAGTCAGAAGACAGAAGGGAAGCATGGCAAACAGGTTCAAGAATATTCAGTAGTCCGCTGACGACCGGTGTGGCGAAAAGCGCCATCCGGAGGTTATTCTGCATGGCATAAACTTTTGGAAGAATTTCACAACACAATAAGAGAACAGTAGCAATGATCACTATTTTCAAAAAGATAAACAAGGCGAAATGCCGGCCTTCACCCATCCCCTGCTCCAACAGATAATTCAGTATAAAGATAATAGCAAGATCAGTAACGGTAGCCGTGGTCACCAGCGCAGACATCAACAGGCGGGGCCTCTCCAGCAGGGCGGGGATGAGCCTGGCATTACTATTTTCCTTCATCTTCAGCATATCCAGGTCTTTGGTGGTTAACGAAAAATAAGCCACTTCAGAGCCTGAAACAATGGCAGAAAGAATCATCAGCAACAGGCAGATAATAATCAGTATGGTAATGTCCGTCGCATTGAAAGCCTCCGGAACCTGGAGTAACAGTACACTTGCCGAATGATAATCCAATGACTAATATTTTAGTAAAAAAACAATAAGAAAGGGAAAGTAATTCATGATTAAAATTGCTTTCCCTTTACAAATTTACGTAACTCATCATAATTTGAATGATGATTTAAGGGTACCCGGCAATAAATTGACAGATACCGGCCTTGTATTAAAACGGCAAATCGTCATTTGCCGATTTTCCCGTTGTTTTGTCCGCAGCAGGGTCTTCTTTTACTTCCTGATGGTTGCCGGATTCTACATGGCCTGTTTCCTGATGAGGCATTTCATGCTCATGATATTCCTCAGAAAAATTATCAGGCACATTAAAATCAGCACGTTTATCCAGCATGACCAGATTGTCCCCTACGATTTCGGTAGCATGTTTCTTATTATGATCTTTGTCCTCCCATGTGCGCGTTCTCAGTCTTCCTTCAATATACACTAAGCTGCCTTTGTGTAAATATTTCTGGGATAATTCTGCCAAACCTCTCCACAATACCACTGTATGCCATTCTGTTTGCGAAATCTGTTTCCCGTTTTTATCCTTAAAAGATTCCGTGGTAGCCAATGAAAATTTAGATACAGCTATATTACCTTCTATAAATTGTATATCCGGATCCTTTCCAAGGTTGCCAATCAAAATGACTTTGTTAACGCCACGCATAGGTATTCATTTTATTTCCTATCCTCTTGTTTATCTTCCTGAAATTATTCTTCTTCATAGATAACGATAACTTCCGTTCCTCTCTTATCTTGCCAAGTTAGCACTTTTTCACAAAAACAAAAAATTCTATTTTAAATTCTTCATGAAATTTGTGTCGATCATATATTCCAAAATAATTTTCGGGAAGGCATATCGCTTCAATTCGCCGGTTGAAACAGGGAAAAAGTCATTTTGGATATTTTTTGGAAGGGTTTGACTCGTTTTAATTTTTATATGCAAAAACCGGGCGTAAATGATCTGATGGGTCAGGGGTTGTTTATAAATTCTGAATGATGGAAAACATTTTGTTGAATTTTCATGTAATAAATCATGCACAGCTTTTTTTTGCAGAAATTCGCTTATTTCTGAAAATTCATTTTCTTCAAATAAAGGGAACTCATATAAATTTTGCCATATATCCTGACCGGAACGTTTGTGAATATACACTTTACCGCGGCCTGATATAACGACATACGTAAAATAACGTTTAATTACTTTTGCTCTGATAGTCTTTATGGGCAACCGGTTCACCATTTTTTGCTGAAAGGCAAAGCAGTCCTTTTGTAACAGACAAGTGGTGCAATCCGGCTTTTGAGGCGTGCAGACAGTAGCGCCAAAATCCATTATCGCCTGGTTCCATACAGCAGGGTTTTTCTTCTCAAGCACTTCCTGCGCCAGCGAGGCAAATATTTTTTTCCCCCGGCCATTGTTCACAGCCTCGCGGATGCCGAAAAAACGAGCCAACACACGCTGCACATTCCCGTCCACCACCGCGTACGGAAGTCCAAAAGCAAAAGAAGCAATGGCGGCAGCAGTATATTCTCCTACTCCCGGTAATGCCAGTATATGTTCGTAAATGCCGGGGAATTTTCCCTGGTGTTCAATCACTATTTTATGCGCTGCCGCCAGCATGTTTTTGCAACGGTTATAATATCCCAAGCCCTGCCACAACCGGAAAACTTCCTGTTCTTCTGCCTTTGCCAAATCGGTAACTGTGGGATATTTTTGAATGAAACGCTCATAATAAGGCTTGCCCTGCTCCACGCGGGTTTGCTGCAGGATGATTTCTGAAAGCCAGATTTTATAAGGGTCTTTTTCTCCCTTCCAGGGCATGGCCCGGGTATTTTTTTTCTCCCACCGCAATAAAGTACGGGTAAACAGGTGGTTTTTTTTAGCCTGATCTGCTATCATCCTTTAAAAGATAAAATTTGCAGGTAAAGGTAACATCATCGGTATCATGAAAAGCAAATAAGGCCTTTTGTTAAATAAGTTTTAAAAATAAAAGAAATAAATTCAATAAATCCGATAAAAGAAATAGGTTTTAAAAAAATACAAAAATATTTTCCTAAATGCCTGAAATTGAGTTTTTTAGCATACTTTTGAA
Organism: Chitinophagaceae bacterium; assembly: GCA_004299085.1. GTDB lineage: Bacteria > Bacteroidota > Bacteroidia > Chitinophagales > Chitinophagaceae > FW021-bin31. The sequence goes on from SCQV01000490.1 coordinate 9,596, forward strand.
ATAAGTTTAAAACCCCAACCATCATGAGAAAATCAGACTTAATCAACAACATCTCCGATAAAACAGGCATTCCCAAAGTGGATGTACTGGTCACATTAGAAGCCATGTTCAAGGAAGTGAAAGAAAGCCTGGGACGCGGCGAACATATCTACATCCGTGGTTTTGGCAGCTTTATCACGAAAAAAAGGGCCGCGAAAGTAGGACGTAACATTAAGAAAAATGTGGCGGTCAATATCCCCGAACACTATATTCCCGCTTTTAAGCCTTCCAAAGAATTTGTGGCCGAAGTGAAAAAGTTGGCTGTGACGGAATAAGGCTAATTATCAGGCAATTTTGTTCCCAGAATGATCCTCTCAAAGAGAGGAGTCATCAGCGTAAACAATACAAGGATAATGGAGCCAAGTACCGGACTGTAAGAGGAACAATCAGCGCAGGCAGTATTATTACAATGGCACAAAATGGCTTTCAATAAGACATTTCCGATGGCATACACCCAGATGATGAATGAAAGCATTGCAATAGCAGCCTGGAAAAAGACCCTTTTCTTTTGTTTGTCCAGTTCAGCCGCCTGCCCGTCAATCACTGCAAAATAGGTCCAGACAGGTGTCATCACTATTAAAACAATCAGTAAAATAATATAATAGGTCTTGTAATGGGAAGGTATTTCCATGTTAGCACCTATTGTTAAATAACCTGTCAAAGCGGTATAACCGGCTATTATTTCTACCGGAATATATTTACTAATTTTCTGGACGTAGCCGTCACTTTCTTTTACCGCAGGTCTGAAAGATGCCATTTCATAAGGTTTAAGAATGACAAAATGTATAGTGATCAGGCTTTCTTACGAAATTTTGCAAAGCCAGGATAAAGATAATGTAAAAATAAAATGAAAGGATTATTTAATGATTATCCGCTTATAATGCAGGAACCTATATGATAGCTCTCGGTTGGCTCAATATCGAATATCCAACGCCGATTTCTGATTTTAGAAGTACTGTCCCTACTTCAATACCTGCCTGCCGGCAAAGGCAGGTTCATCATTCCTTGTTCAATGTTCATTATTCAAAAGATGTTCTTGCACCTAAACGGATAATCATTGATTATTTACATGAATCCCAAAGGAGGATACTCCCTGTCTCATCCCTACCTTCTCCCTACCTTCTCCCTATCTTCTCCCTACCTCCGCCCTATTAAAAGCGCACTTAAGGTATAAGATAGCCGGCAATACAACCTTGTTTATTAAGATGAAATGGCTTGAACTCACGTTAATTAATTATGTCACAATCAATTGCAAAACTTAGTGTCTTGGTGCCTGCCTGTCCGGTAGGCAGGTCTTAGCGGTAAACCTGCATAAAGCCTATATGAAGTACCTAAAAAGCGTACATGAAGTATGGATGAAGCATGGATGAAGCATGGTAAAAGCGCACTAAAAGTATAAAATCTGAATATGACCCCTTACATCAAAATAATCTTTAAATCCTGGTACCGCTTCCAAAAGAAATACAGTATAAAAGAGAGCGTGGCTAAATAAAGCTAAAAATAAGGTTTTGAGAATGACTATCCGCTTTAATACAGGGACGATAATATGAACGCAGACTTGCCTGCGGCAGGCAGGTTTTCATGATTTTTTATGATCTGCACCGAAGGCGAATCATATTTCGCACGTGATTTGGCCGAATATGATTGATAATCGGCGATTATCTTATTAGATCATAACAATCTGCGCCTGCCTGCCGGCATAGGCAGGTTCTTTTCTTTTAACCTGCACATAAACGTATAATCATTTGATTATTCGTAATTACACAAGATAAAAGAAAATAGAACCTGCCTGTGCAGGCAGGTTCCCACGATTAGTTAAGATAATCCGGATTATCAATCACCTTTCCCCATAAAAGCAGATAAAATAGAATTCGTTTCAGCGAAAATCATAAAAGTCATAAAAAATCTGAGGTCATGGAACTAGCCGGTCAGGGGCAGGTCAGAGATCGGCAAATCAGACATCAAAAAATAATTGGCCCTTGACTCATTCCTTCCCCACAATGCTGACTCTTTTCAAATCAAGTAATTCCATGGCGTTGTTGGTTAACCCCTTTACCCAGGGATGAATAAAAAATACGCTTTCGGCATAATAGATAGGAACCACGGGTGCATTGGCAATGATAATGCTGTCCATCCGGTGGTATAAAGTATAACGAACCGAGTCATTATTTTCAGTCAGCCCCTTTTCATATAACCGGTCAAAAAGCGGGTTGGAAAAGCGGGAGTAATTGGGCGGAGCCGGGTTTTTACCATAAAAACAGGCCAGAAAGCTTTCCCCATCCGGATAATCCGCCATCCAGTCGGCACGGAAAAAAGGCGCTTGGGACTTGGCTGCCAGTTCGCGCAACATACCTATTTGCTGAATATTTACATTAGCGGTAATCCCTATTTGTTGCAATTGATTGGCGATATAATTACTGATGTCTGCATATTCTTCCGTAGAATAGAGCGTAACCGGCGGTAAACCTTTCCCTCCTGGAAATCCGGCTTTCGCCAGGTATTGACGCGCTAATACCGGATTATAACGATAACCATGCACTTGGGAAGTATCATAAGATGGCAATCCCGCAGGGATGAAGCCTCCGTAAGCAGGAATCACTGTATTATTCTTCAGATACATGGCAATCTTGGCACGGTCAAAACCGTAATTAACAGCCAGACGGAAATCTTTTAAACGGATAGGGGAGTTTTTAATCAGCGCATTGTTGGTATCTACTAAAAATCCGAGATATTCCGTATTCA
>SCQV01000491.1 GCA_004299085.1 Chitinophagaceae bacterium
TGTGGTGAGAAACGTCTTAACTCATTTTCCCAATTGAATAAAAGGGAACTGGGCATCACGATCAGCGAAGAAGCGGCTTTGTTGTCTTTATTGTAAATCTCAGTTAATAACGCAATGGCCTGCAGCGTTTTTCCCAGACCCATGTCGTCTGCGAGGCAACCGCCTAATTGATGCTTATATAAGTATTGCAACCATTTATAACCCTGCTTCTGATAAGGACGTAATTCTGCTTTTATATCGGGTAATTGCGCCTTCTTTTTATCTAACCCGTTAAATCCTTCGAATACTTCGCGTGCTTTCCCGAATTGCTGTATAGCGGTTTTTTCTTCAATCAGTTCTTCTACGAATGGTAAATCAAAGAAAGACACTTCAATATCATCTTTAGAACCTTTTTTCTTTTTAAAAATCCGTTGCAGCTTTTTCATATAAGCCTCATTTACCAGCGCATGACTGCCATCGGAAAGGAGGATGTAATGATTTTTATTAAATTGATTGAGTGCGTCTGCCAGCGAGATGCTTTGTTCTCCAAAATCCAGTGAAGCGCTGCCTTCCAGAAAATCAATGCCGTGGCTAAGCTGTACATTCAGACGTGGTGCGTGTACATTAATTTTATATTCTTTCAGCTTTTCACTTCCTATTAAAGCATAGTCCGAAATAAGGGAAGGAATTTCACGATATATAAATTCAGAGGCGATGTCTTCAGGAATGATCAAAAGTGTTTCTTCCCGTAAAATACCGGCGCTGGATTTCCTTTTCCCTTTTTTGGTGTGCTTGTAAAGTTTTTTTTCAATATCCTCTATATGCTTTTCCAGATGCAACTGTTCGATGGGCTGTATGGTGATGGTTGCTTCCATTTCATTGATAGATGCAAAGCGAAAGAGATCATAATCATCCAGAAAACCTGGATCTGTGTTAGGCATGATCTGGCTCACCCGCATATACAGGGAATTATCTGCATCCACCTTTTCGAAAATAAGCGCCGGACGCGCTCTCAAAGGTTCCGAATTCTTTTTTAAGCTATAATCTTCATATTGAAGCGAAGCCCCATCCACATAAGAAAAGAAAAGGGATAAGTATTTCTGTAAATCGGTGACGGATAAGTTTTTATCATTAAAAGATTGTAATCCGGCAAACATAGTCCCTGCGTACTCAGATTCGATGATGCTGTTTTCAACAGGAATGAAAACATATTCTTCATTGATAAATTTAAAATCTTCAAAAATATCGTTGGGTGTAATCAATTGTAATCTTGCCTTTAGCATTTGATTGCCTTTATTCTCAAGCAACAGATTCAGGTGAGCAGTTCCTGTTATGAACTTGACAGGGTTAAGATCGTCATTGACAAAATGAGCGCTTTCCAGCAGTTGCGGTATCAGATAAGGGTGCTCGTGCAGATAAATTCTGCTTTCAGGGTTTTCCCAGTCAATGGTAAAATGATTCCTGTCACGCGCCAGACGGATATTCTTGGTGATGCTACGCATCAATCCGCTATATTGATGATAATCGAAATCCGTTTCTTCTCCTGCCTGGTTAGTCACTTCTAGAAAAGCGCCGGAGGTATCGAAATGAAGCCGGAAAAAAATCCGGGTATCACTTTTTAAGACGATTCCTGTTTGTGATGAATGGCTGCGCTTTAATTCTTCAAAAATAGACATAGGTAAACTTTTCTCCTCCTTAAGTCAGTAGGTTTTTTGTACAAAATTGCGAGTTGCAAATTTAGGAGATCGAAATGGGAAAAGCAGGCTTTTCTTAGCAGGCAAATAATAGCCTGTTGTCGTGTGAGGATAAGCCGGAAAATTCTTCGAAGAAAAATATTTTTCACAGTAAAAAAACTCCCTTCTATACCATAGTCGCTCCAGATATAACCTGGAATAGAGGATTTTCTACCTTATAAAAATATCCCCATTCCTCTAAAAAATAAAAATCTGTGCCGAATCGCTGTTTAATTATTGCTAATTTAAATATTGTCATTACTTTTGACCCTTAGAATGCCACTTTCAGTAAAACATCTGCTCGGTATTAAAGACCTTACTCTGCAAGATATTGAGCTTATTTTCCAAACTGCCGATAATTTTAAAGAGGTTTTAAAAAGGCCGATAAAAAAGGTACCCACACTTCGCGATACGACCATCGTTAATCTTTTTTTTGAAAATTCCACCCGTACACGCATTTCTTTTGAATTGGCAGAAAAAAGGCTTTCAGCGGATGTCATCAATTTCACCGCCTCGGCTTCTTCGGTGAAAAAAGGAGAAACGCTTATTGATACGGTCAATAATATTTTGGCGATGAAGGTGGATTTGGTGATTATGCGGCATTCTGCCTGCGGAGCGCCTCATTTCCTGTCAAAACACATTCAGGCGGCTATTGTAAATGCCGGTGACGGCATTAATGAACATCCAACACAAGCGCTGCTGGATTCTTTCTCTATAAGAGAAAAACTCGGCGATGTGAAGGGTAAAAAAGTCGCTATTGTGGGAGATATTACGCATTCGCGTGTGGCTATGTCTAATATCTACTGCCTCAAAAAACAAGGTGCCGAAGTGACAGTGGTTGGTCCGCCAACCTTGATTCCTAAATATATGGCGGAAGCGATGGGCGTGAATGTCACCTATAACCTGCGGGAGGCTTTGGAATGGTGTGATGTGGCCAATGTCCTTCGCATACAGTTGGAAAGGCAAAATATGCCGCTGTTTTCTTCGTTACGGGAATACAATCTTTTCTATGGCATCAGCCGGGAGCTTTTAGATGGCTTACACAAAGAAATCATCATCATGCATCCGGGTCCTATTAACAGAGGAGTGGAACTAAACTCGGATGTGGCGGATTCGAAGCAATCTATTATTCTTCAGCAAGTGGAAAATGGTGTAGCCATCCGGATGGCGGTTCTATACCTGATTGCGGGGAAAAAAGCAGAAAACTGATACTATTTTATCTATAATTTATACTTATTTATCATTGTAGATGAAATATTTCTATTCAATGAAAATAATGCATACCTTTGCAATACGACATTGAATAAAATTCTTTTCATGTGGTTTTGGTTTAACTGACCGGTTCTTTATGGGCCGGTCTTTTTTTTAGAAAAGGATTTTCCTGCTGATTTTCCAGCAGACAGGTGTAAAAATGATGGCTCCCATAATATCAATGGTATAATGGGCATGCTGGAGCAAAAGCATGATAATGACAGCTATCAAACCGGCCGCAAGCGATATTTTCAAAACCCTCTTTTGCACAGCCAGCAAAAGCATCATCATACAAGCCGTATGACCGGAAAAAAACAGGTCTTTAGTAATGACCACGCCGTTGTAAGCGAAATGTAACATAAAGGGGTCAGCAAGTGGAATACATCCTGACGGGGGATCTAAAGGAACAAGGTAGAGGGCCAGTATTCTTAAGGAATACACCAAAGCAACTGTAATTAACGTTCGTAGAAATCGTTCAGGATTGCCAATCAGATAAACGAAGGTGGTAGAAACACTCAGATAAAGAATAGAGAATATCCACTTGGAAAGGTCAATAGGAGGTAGGGCAGATAATAGGGGATCGGGCAAAACGATCCCAGGCCGTTGATTAATATAAGGCAGAAACCAATTCAGAAAAACGACGAGGAATATGAGATAAGCCGGTGCGATGATAAGCCAGGTGAAGAACCTTTTTTCAGCAGTGGCCTGTTTCCATTGAAGACTAATGGGAACTGCCGAATATTGTTCCAATTTTTCACGCAAAGCCATTTTTAGAAATAGTTATTCTTTTTTACGATACAGGGAAGCTACCATCTTTTCGATGCTGTTTTTTGACAAGTGCTTTATTCCATACGCCGCCATCCTGTTAGAAAAGCCAGGAATCACTTGTTTTTTCCTTTTAAAAAGCGCCTTTACCGCGATCTCCGCCACTTCCTCCGGTTGCATGGAAGTTTTTTTAGCAATTTTTTCCATGTGATGCATCCCTGATACTTCCACAAAATGGGTATCTACGCTACCCGGTGCCAGCAAGGTCACATAAATATAGAATGGTCGCAACTCTTCGTGCAATGCCCTGCTGAATGTGTTGACAAAAGCTTTTGATGCCGAATAGGCACTCAATGAAGGCATAGCTTGCAAGCCAGCCATACTGCCCACATTTAAAATGTATGCAGGAGTGTTCTTTTTTAAAAGAGGAAGCATCAGATGTGTCAGGTTAAACAAAGTCTGCATGTTGATTTGCAGCATCTTGTCCTGTGCTTCAGTGGAGAGTTCCTGAAAGTATCCCCATAATCCGTATCCTGCATTATTCACTAACACCTGAACCTGCCATTGATGGAGATTGATCCATTCCACTACTTTTCCGGCGGCGTTGGGTTGTGTTAAATCTATTGAAAAGTAATGAACCTCTATTCC
>SCQV01000492.1 GCA_004299085.1 Chitinophagaceae bacterium
GGATATCCTCAATATGAATGGCAGGATGGTTCGACTCAACCTACCATGACCGTTTCCATGCCAGACTTATACTGGGTGAAAGTTTCCAATGAATGCGGGTCTGTATCAGACTCCATAAAAGTTACTATGAATTGCTTACCCCGGATATTTATTTCTTCTGCTTTTACACCCAATGGAGACGGGATGAATGATATTTTCAGGATATTAAATGTACACGGGCAAAAGCTAATCATGTTCAATGTTTATAACAGGTGGGGGCAAATGGTCTTTCATACCACCAACATCAGTCAGGGGTGGGATGGCATGTATAATGGAATGCCTGCTGAGCAAGGCGCCTATATATATCTGGTGAAAATCATTAATTTAGCGGGGAAGCAAAAAGTTTACAAAGGATCCGTGCTTTTGATCCGCTAACTATTATTAATGGGTATCGTCCGCAAGCAAAGCATTCGTTCGTCTATATTCATTTACCTGGGATTTGCCTTAGGCGCCTTTAATTTTTGGTTGCTGCCTAAAATACTTACGGGTGAAGAATTTGGATTGGTGCGTATGCTGATGAGCGTCAGCACGTTGCTGGCAGGGTTATGCAGCCTGGGAACACAGCCTGCCATCACTCGTTTCTATCCTTATTATCAATCTTATGAAAAGAGGAAAAAGAATGATTTATTAGGATGGGCGCTATTGGTTAGTTTAGTTGGGTTCGGAATGATGGTGCTGCTGACGATCCTCTTTAAGAATGTGATCATCCGTAAATTTGAAGGCAATTCTCCTTTGTTCCTTCATTATTTTTATCTCATTTATCCCTTTACGTTTTTTATCCTGCTCTACAGCTTATATGAAAGAATAGCATGGAGCAAACAATTTACCGTGACTTCCAATTTCCTCCGGGAAACGGGTGTCCGGCTTTTTACCCTTATTATTATTCTCCTTTTATTTGGGGGCTGGTTTAATTTTGATCATTTTATTACCTGGTATAGCCTTCAGTATGCTATAGTCTTCGTCATTATTTATATTTTTCTCGCCTATAAGCAAAGCGCTCATCTTACTTTAACAATCAGCCGGACTACGCGGCGCCTTTATCATCAATTAACTTCCTATTCCGGGTATATTTTCGGCGGCAGCCTGTTCGTATTAGTAGAACAATATTTCAATACTATATTGTTAGGAAGCCGGGTCAATCTGAGCGCCGCGGGTATTTTTGATATTGCCAATTTTATTGCCACTTTTATGGTAGTTCCGAAACGCAGCATGCAGGCAGCCGCTTCTGCCACCATTGCCTCTGCATGGAAAGATAACGACCGGGGAAGAATTGAAAGAGTGTATAAAAAATCTGCAGCTACCCTGTTGATCACCGGCATGGCCATTTTAGGTCTGATATGGCTGAATATAGATCATATTTTTGACTTGTATAAGCCTGAATACCGGAGCGGAAAGTATGTGGTATTATTGATTGGATTGGCCAATCTGGCAGACCTGGGAACGGGATTAAATTATGATATTCTGGTTAATTCTAAACTCTGGAAAATTCATTTCTTCATTTCTCTTGGGATCACTGCCTTTTTTCTTCCTGTCACCTACTTCTTTGTGAAAGCTTATGGACTGATAGGTTCGGCGTATGGTATCCTGGCAGCGCTGGTGGTCTATAATTTAGTCAGATATTTACTCATCTTATGGAAATTTAAAATGCAGCCTTTCTCTTTGAAAACAATGCTGATTGTTGTTACGGGGGTTATAGCTTATGTAATTCCCGCCTATCTGATTCCACCCATTAAAAATATATATCTTGATTCCGCAGTAATAAGCATGGTATTCATCATCATTTTTGCAGCCGGAGTGCTTGGTGGAAAATTATCGGAAGATGTGACGGAATTGTATGAAATGGTGGTGGGGAGGTTGAAGGGGAATAAGTAAAAATTAAACAGAGTGAATTGTTTTTATTTTCCTGCGTAATTTAACTTAGCTGAATTTCAGTAATACCAAGAGGTAAATTCTCTTTTATCTATCTGTTAATTGTTTTCACAGAAAATATATTCATAAATAATTGGTTATTACATAATTATTCTCTATTCTTGTTAAGTGTTGCTCTTATACGTGTTAATTCAAAATGGTGAGTCTTCATAAAATCTTTTTCTAGAATAAGGCTCTTTATTGACCCACAAAACGTCCGCTTTAGGCGGACGTTGATTGTCAACCGCCATGCTATTTTTTACCTACGA
>SCQV01000493.1 GCA_004299085.1 Chitinophagaceae bacterium
AATACTGAACATCGAACTGCAAACACCAAATAACTAATAACCCCGTTACTTAACACCCATGTCCGGCATTTATATTCATATTCCTTTTTGCAAACATGCCTGCTATTATTGCAATTTCCATTTCTCCACTTCCCTGAAGCAAAAAAATGAGATGATGCAGGCTATACAATCGGAAATAGCGCTGCAAAAAGATTTTTTTAAAAAGATTTCTGATGAAGAAAAGGAATGGAACTTCATCCAAACTATCTATTTAGGCGGTGGGACTCCGTCATTATTAGCAGTAGAAGATATTAAGGCGGTATTAACATCGGTTTCCCAATGCTTTAACCTATCTTCTGATTGCGAAATCACTTTAGAAGCAAATCCCGATGATGTGAACCCGGAGAAGCTGCTGGAATGGAAAGTATCCGGCATCAACAGGCTTAGCTTGGGAGTGCAATCTTTTTATGATCAGGATTTAAAATGGATGAACCGTTCCCATGATGCACATCAGGCTTATCATTCGATTATGGAAATTAAGAGAGTAGGATTCAGTAATTTCTCTGCCGATCTGATCTTCGGGATACCCGGGCAAACAGATACGCAATGGGAAAAAAATATTGATCGGATGATACTGCTGGAGGTTCCGCATCTTTCCTGCTATGCGCTGACAGTTGAGCCAAAGACGGCACTTCATCATTTTATTCAACAGAAAAAATATCCACCCGTCAATGAAGCACAGACTGCAGAGCAATATGAAATACTTATTAATAAATTAGTTGATTCCGGCTACGAGCATTATGAGATATCCAATTTCGCGCTACCGGGATATCGTTCCCGCCATAACAGCCATTATTGGAAAGGGATTCCCTATTTAGGCATCGGCCCTTCCGCACATTCTTTTAATGGTAAAATGCGTCAATGGAATATAGCTGATAATGTACAATATATGCAGAGCCTTCAAAAAGGTATTATTCCCGCTGAAAATGAAATATTGACTCCGGACATGCAATGGGATGAATACATCATGACTTCCCTGCGTACTTTGGAAGGATGCGACCTGAACTATGTCTTTAAAATATGGGGAGAGGCTGAAGGTGAAAAGCTGAAAGCAGACAGCCGGAAATTCATATCCAAAGGTCAGATGGTTTTAGAAAACGACCACCTCGTTCTGACCAATAAGGGAAAATTATTTGCTGATGGGATTGCCTCGGAATTATTTAGATAATTTTGGTAAGCCTGTTTTGGAGAAATCCCGGACCTATGTGTGGAAAACAGCCATTGATTTATCAAATAACAAATGGGCATCTCTCAAAACCTTATTTCTAGTCTTATTTAGCCACGAATAGCACGGACCTGCCAGTCGGCTGGTTTCTACGAATCTATAGGTGGTTTTTCGAGATGCCCAAATATAAAATAATAGTATAATGCTGAAGAATTATTTTACCTTCCTAAGGCGAAGGTATCCCGTCAGGAAGTCTGAAAGAGTTTAATTTAAGTAACCACAGGTATTATGGCCTGATTTGGCCTGCATATTTTTTCGGTGCAACTTCACAATATGCTGTTGTCAAAGCGTCTATAAATACGTCCTTACTCACCTTTTTCATTTCAATAAGTGTCCAACCTTGTTTACCCCATTTGTTGCCAACCGGGTAAATAGTCGTTTTGTCAGCCGAAGTGAAAACATCCTGGTCTATTTCAGACAGCTTAATACAAGTTCTTTTGTTTTTATCGTCATAAGTTGCAAATATTTTCTTTCTCACCCTAAAGGAAGATTTCTCAAAATGAGGTTCTTCTATCGTCTCTGGAAACGATAAAGCTACCTTTCGTAATGTATCAAGTGTCACCATTTGTAAAGCTACTTTTTCACCGGTGTTAAATGTGTCAAAACGCAAAGCCATTTATTATTCTCTCTTTTGTAAACATCCGTTATCCACTCATCCGCTTCCATTGGTTGCCCTTGCCACGCACCTGTATTATGACCCCGGCTTGTAACCAAAGCAATGTCGCCGTAGATTTTTACTCGTAAAACTTCTTTTGTCATTGTTGCATGCGAAAGCAGGCCTTGTTCAAGCACGCTGAAAAACCGTTCTTGCGGAATTATTCCACCCTGACTGTCCACCAACACCCAATCTTTTGTTATGCACTTTTTAATTTCTTCCACATTGCCAGTAATCACTGCTTTGTTGAAGTTGTCTTCAATTTTTTGAAACTCATTTTTTATATCTGTTTCTGTCATTATTTTCTGTTTCTGTTCGCGGCGTTTTGTTATATGATGACCGCTAACGTCCCGGCTGCTTTGCGATGGTGCGGCAATAGCATTCCGTCTGTTGAGTTTTGTACCAAAGTTAAATAGAATTACTGAAGTTGAGCATATGTTCGTCAGCCGCACTATTGCAAAACCGCTTGTTATGCCCAGTGCTTCTTGTCGTTCATTTCTATTTGTCGTTTTATGGTTTTTACTGCTTTGTTAAATCGTTGTTCCCAATCGCCCGTTATTTCTGTAAAGTCAATGTTGTGTTGTTTTAAAATTTTTCTGTGTGAAATGTCCAATAAATTTCTGTCGTTTTCACTTAAACGTGTTCCGTCTTGAACATATTCCACGTCATTGTTGAGATAAAGATATAAGTCCGCTTTGTTGGAATTATAGATTTTGCTTTCAACGCCAAGTGTCTTGTCAAATATGAAATTGGCATAAGATTTTGTTATGTGAATGTCCGTGTCAATGATGATAAGTGGACTTTGTTCTAAAGTAGCTTTATCAATTTGTTTGGCGTGTTCAGAAGCAACAAGGTATAAGTCCTCAAACTCAAAAGAGTTAGAATTTGCAATTAAGTCTCTGCCTACTTCTTTTGCTGAACTGCAATTAAAATATTTGGCAAGTCGTCCTGTCAATGTTGTCTTTCCTGTGCTTTCTGTGCCAAGCACCACAACTTTAATTGCCAAGTCAGACTTTACGCTGTCGGGCAAAAATTTCCAATTATTGAAAATATCGTTGCGGACGGCAGAAGCCGAAATAGGAAATAATTGCTTTGGAATATCAAAAGCAATATGTTCTATTCCCAGAAATGAAGCAACATAATTTCCGTATTCTTCCGATGTAATTACTAAGTTGTAATCAGGAAAAAACTCCTTGAATTTATTTGACCAAACTTTTGAAACGTCTTGTGAAGATTCAGAAGTATTAGGCAATTCATTTTCTAAATAGTTGAAGATTTTTATCTCAAGGTTTTTGTCTGTTTCAAAAGTTTTTTCAATCCATTTTTGTCTTGTCGTGGCAGGAATATTTTCTTTATCGCTACAACAAATTAAAACCGTAAGAAAATCACATTTCGTCAAAGCGAAATTTATCATTGCTTCATGTCCTTTGTGAAAAGGTAAAAACTTACCGAATACAAATGCTTTAACCATTGTGTAATTGTTTTTTCCAATTTAACAATCCATAAGTTGCCAATCCAAGAAAGACAAGATATTCTAATGCTAAAAAGGCAATACCTTTTTTGAAAAATAAGAATACACAAACCATATCTACTGTAAACCATAAATACCAGGTTTCCATTTTCTTTTGAGCAAGCAAAACGGTTGAAATAATACTCAACACCATTACAAATGAATCAGCAAACGGAAATGCGGCTTTTGTTTTAAAATAATGCGGCAAATACAAGTGGATATTCGCAAAAAGAAAACCTGCAATAATTGTCCCAACAATAATTCCACTTGCAAGCCAAATTTTTGTATTCAAATTGGTTGATGTGATACTATTTAGTTTCGGTTTTTGTTTCCAATTATACCAACCGTAAATCGTGACTACGAAAAAATAAACTTGTAGAAACATATCTGCATAAAGCTGAACTTGAAAGAACAGAATAAATAAAAACAATTCATTAATTATTCCTGTTGACCAAGTAAGAATGTTGGCCTTTGTCGCAAAATAGACAGATAAAAGTCCGAATAACGTACCGATTGACTCAACATAGCTGATTTTATATCCGATTATCTCGAAAGCAATATTGTTTATGTCAAAAAATGTCATCAACGACTATCTGTTTTCTTTTAGGTTAGCTGTGTCACAGTATTGGGCATAACGAACAGGGCTTGGCGATGGCAGGGCAATTCATATTCTTCAACCCGGAACGTCAGCCCAACCTGCCTGACCGGTAGGCAGGTAAAGAACTGAAAGTACAGAAAATGTACAAAATCTCAACAAAGAATTTTCAGCCGGGACTAAATATGACCAATGAACAAAAGTTGATGAAAAGCACGTCAGCCCTGCTATTGCCAAACTCAATTGTGTGCTGCCAAAGTTATTAAGCCACTGGTTCTCTGTCTAAGTCACTGTAAGGGTAATATCCTGCTTCTTTTAATCTATTCAACAGTTCTTCGCTTCCTTTCTCTCTTGCAAATTCCATTTCACTTCTAAAAACTTCAAGGCATAAAAGCAAGTGATGTTTTCTACCTCCGATAATAAATTGTTTGCCGTCTGGTTTATAGTTATCAAAAATCAAGCACTTATTTCCTTCGTCGTCTGATGGAATTTCGCAAGTTTCATTTGGGTTTAAAACTACCTGAAATGAATAGTTCCCAATAGTTGTAAAGATTCCACAAATACGCCGCTCCATCAAGTTAAAATCAGTCTGCATATCATCATTTTCGTTATACAGTTTTTTTGTGAATGCAGCTAGTTCATAAGTCCCGATTCTGTTTGGTTTGGGGCCATTTCCGTCAGGGTCTAACAACTCCATTGTTGCGAATCCTGTTCCTGGAATATGATGGTTGAAATAATACATATCTACCGAACCACCGACAGAGAATGGTATAATAGCATGTCCAACCAATCCATACATTTCACCTAAAACATTTTCAAGCCCTTTTTTCTTATCCTCATAATCTTTGTCATACTGTTCTTCGGAAAACTCTGCGGCCAGGATTTGTTCTTCTTTCTTTTGTCCACCAAATAGGTTTTTAAAAATTCTCATAAATAGTTGTAATTTGATTGTAGTTTGCAAGTTGTCCGAATTGGTAGCACACAACGAACAGGGCTTGCTGCTGGTGTGGAATTAGAATTCCGTCTGCCCGGTACCGCTGCTGATTGAAAAACTGCTAATGAAGATAACAACTAAAAGCCCAATAGCATTCCGTCAAGCCCGGACTGAAGCCGAGTAGCGAACTTGCTGCCGAAGCTAACAATGTCCAGCCATACTTGCAGCAAACCCCATGTTGTGCGTCGTTTTATATACTATTTATTCTTCCTTAAAAGTTATGTTTTTAATTTAAATTATTATTTAGCTATATATCCAAGCGATTGTAAAAAATCATCTTCCCTTTTATAAGCATCGGCGACATCGGTAGGGTCAGGATCGAAGTCGTTTTCCTGATGCATTACGTTTCTGGTTAATAGATGACCAACTCTCGGATATACAACCAGGATACATCTGGCGCCTACCTTCATTGCCGCATCCCTATATGTTCTGGCATAGCGTGCAAGCGTTATGCTATCCTGCTCTCCCTGAATGATTAATGTAGGAGGCAATTTGCTACTTACAAATTCAGAAGGCGAATAATCTGCCGAGTTACCTTTTCCTTGCATCAACGCATCAAAAGGTTTTTCGTTAACCACATTGAGAGCTGGCGAGTAGAGAAGCATCACATTTGGTCGCGACTTGCCGGGTATTTCGTTACCTCTCAAAGATTGTAATTCGGCTGCACAAGCAACTAAAAGTCCACCTGCTGAAATACCGTAACCAGCTACACGCTTTGTATCAATTCTAAGCTCTTTTGCATGAATGCGTGTCCATGTGAAAGCAGCACAGGCATCTTCTATCCCGTCAATAGGCGTTAAGCCGTTATTGGCTAACCTGTAATCAATGCAGATTGAAACAATTCCTTTTTCTGCAAATTCTTTTGCTCTATCAAAACACCATGATGCATCACCAAATTTAAATCCGCCGCCGTGAAATAACAAAATTGCAGGATGGTTTTCTCCTGGTGTTGTTGGTTGAAAAACGTAAGCCTTTAGAGTGTCTGCATCAATTTGGCGATAAATAAAAGTTTTGGGTGGTTGCTGGGCTAATAAATTTAAACCACAAAAAAGCATCAGGAATAAATTTGAGCAAAATATTGCAAGATTAATTTTTTTCATTGTTGTCAATTTTGAGTGTAGGTAATGCGCTTAGAATTCTGACTAATGTTATTGTAATGTTCTAAAAAATGAATGATTTATATCTTTGCTTCTAAGCCATTCATTTTTGCCTTTTTGTTTTTCGTTATCCTAGAATTTAATTTTGTCACCGCCTGGAATGACGCACAACGCGCTAATATGCGCAAGTTTCTAAATTTTACCTCCAAAGATATTAAAATTGATTTAACAAACAAATCCTTTACGGACAATAGGTTATGGAGGAATCAGCCTGCGCATTTCTCCTATCCGGAAATTTTATACTACCTATAAATAAACGTTTAAAGATATAGAAAAAGGCACCTTATTATTCCTAAGACGGGCTTTAAACACTAATGCCCGCCTAAACGGAACGGGCAGGCACGAACTCAAATACTAATGCACGAATAAGATACCCAAGATACCATTCGTGCATTCGTGTGGAATTTCATTCGTGTATGCCGGTCAGGCGTGCATTCGTGGTTTTTTTGACCTTTAATGCCTTATTATCCTGCTTTAAATTTCCTAATAGAACGGGAATATGTATGCGCCTCTTTCTTAAATTATTTCCCGTTTGAAAAAAGTTTTTTCATCGTTGCAATGCGATATACAGAATGCCTTCTCTGATTCGTTCTGTTAAAATAAGTTTTATGCCGTACTTTTGTACCCATTTTCATATAGGCAACCGATTAATTTTATTCTTCATGAGCGTATTAGTCAATAAGCAAAGCAAAATTATTGTTCAGGGTTTTACAGGTACGGAAGGTACTTTCCATGCTTCTCAGATGATTGAGTATGGTACGAATGTGGTTGGCGGCGTTACGCCGGGTAAAGGCGGCCAAAAGCATCTGGACCGCCCCGTATTCAATACCGTAAAAGATGCTATCGCAGCCACCGGCGCTAATGTATCCATCATTTTTGTTCCGCCGGCTTTTGCCGCAGACGCCATTATGGAAGATGCGGAAGAAGGCATTGAGCTAATAGTCTGCATCACGGAAGGCATCCCGGTGCAGGATATGGTAAAAGCCAAAAATTACCTTTCCACTACCCAATCCCGCCTTATCGGGCCTAATTGCCCGGGAGTCATTACTGCCGGCGAATGTAAAGTGGGCATCATGCCGGGTTTTGTTTTTAAGCCGGGAAAAATAGGGATTGTTTCAAAGTCCGGTACGCTCACTTATGAAGCAGCCGACCAGGTAGTGAAAGCGGGTTTGGGTATTTCAACGGCTATCGGCATTGGCGGCGATCCTATTATTGGTACGCCCACCAAAGAAGCAGTGCAGTTGTTGATGAATGATCCGGCTACGGAAGGCATCGTGATGATAGGCGAAATCGGCGGCAATATGGAAGCCGAAGCTGCACGCTGGATTAAAGAAAACAGTAAAAAGCCGGTTGTTGGATTTATTGCCGGACAAACCGCTCCTGCGGGTCGCCGTATGGGTCATGCGGGGGCCATCATCGGCGGGAAAGAAGATACTGCTGCCGCCAAAATGAAAATCATGCGCGAGTGCGGCATCCGGGTGGTGGACAGTCCTGCCAATATTGGGAAAACGATGGCAGAGGTGCTGATGAATCTCTGATCTCTGATTTTTCGATCTCTGATTTTTTGTTCCTGCTTCATATTTGAAACGGGGTTTTCAAATCAGACGTCGTTACATCAGACATCATAAAATGGATTTGAATATCTCTGATTTTTCGATCTCTGATTTTTTGTTCCTGCTTCATATTTGAAACGGGGTTTTCAAATCAGACATTGTTACATCAGACATCATAAAATGGATTTGAATATCTCTGATTTTTCGATCTCTGATTTTTTGTTCCCGATCCATATTTGGAATGGGGTTTCCAAATCAGACATCGTTACATCAGACATCATAAAATGGATTTGAATATCTCTGATTTTTCGATCTCTGATTTTCTGTTCCTGATTCATATTTGGAATGGGGTTTCCAAATCAGACATTGTTACATCAGACATCATAAAATGGATTTAAATATCTCTGATTTTTCGATCTCAGATTTATTGTTCCAGCTTCATATTTGAAACGGGGTTTTCAAATCAGACATCGTTACCTCAGACATCATAAAATGGATTTGAATATCTCTGATTTTTCGATCTCAGATTTTCTGTTCCTGATTCATATCTGAAACGGGGTTTCCAAATCAGACATCGTTACCTCAGACCTCATAAAATGGATTTGAATATTCTCTCCTGAAAAAAGTAAAGCCCTCCCTGAGATCAGGAAGGGCTTCGCATACCTGTTTGTCCTATGTGTATAATTGGTATGCGATAAATT
>SCQV01000494.1 GCA_004299085.1 Chitinophagaceae bacterium
GCCGGTTCGGTCATACATGCAATGGGTGGTGAGCAGGATATGCGTAAGATGGGTGGATTAAAAGGTAAGATGAAGATAACTTATATTACTTTTTTAATCGCGTGTCTGGCTATATCGGGAATCCCCCCCCTTTCAGGTTTCTTTTCGAAAGATGAGATTTTAGGAGCTGCATTCAGTGTTAATGCTATTTACTGGGTGGTTGGAGTACTTGGGGCTTTAATGACCGCTTTTTACATGTTCCGCGCATTAGGAATGACATTTCATGGAAAATTCCGAGGAACAGAAAAGCAGGAACGCCACGTGCATGAAAGTTCTGCACCCATGAGCATTCCGTTAATTATTCTGGCTATCCTTGCCTTGATCGGTGGCTGGGTCGGAATACCTGAATTATATGGTGGCCAGGATGTGTTCGGGAATTTTCTGGCTCCCGTATTTGCACAATCAAAAGCCATCGCCTCACAACACGAATTATCCTATAGCACTGGATGGATATTAGTAATTATTACTACATCGTTAGTTATAATATCCGTTATCTATGCATGGACAAAATTTGCTACATATAAAACGACAGCAAAAGAAACTACAGGCCTGGCAAAAGTATTGGAAAATAAATGGTACGTAGATGAAATATATGATACTGTTGTAGGCAAACCCTTACTGGCTGTTTCCAGATGGTTCAACGATGATCTGGAAAAATCCGGATTCGATGGTATTGTAAATGGGGTGGGGAAATTAGTGCAATGGAGCAGTCGGCAGATAAGACTGATACAAACGGGACGTGTCGGATTTTATATTTTCGGCATGGTGATAGGAATGGTTGTACTATTAATAGTGGCATTTTTCTTATAAAGAAGAATTTATTTTAAATAAAGATATTGAACATTACAGGTTCACGATTGACATTTCACGTTTCTTGATTCACCATTGACGATTCACGATTGATGTTATGATAACTGTCTTACTCATATTAGTGCCGTTAGTTACAGGCTTAATTACCTTTCTGTTAAAGGGAAAAACAGCACGTGCATGGGCTTTCATTTCAGCCATTGTAACGTTGGTCATTTCAATTGGCTGCGCACTTACTTATCAAAGTAATCCGGCATCTTTAACAATAGATGTCCCATGGATTACACAATTAGGCGCCAACTTCCATTTCGGATTAGATGGTATAGCTTCGGTTATGTGCCTGCTTACCGGAATCAGCTATGTAGTCACCTTTCTCTCCTGCTGGAAACATGAATTTAAAAAAGAGCAACAATTCTACGGATTAATGTTGCTGATGCAAGCGGGATTAATGGGCGTGTTTGCCTCTTTTGATGCATTATTATTTTATGTTTTTTGGGAATTGGTCATTATACCGGCTTATTTTCTTTGTTCTATCTGGGGAGGAAAAAGAAGAATTGAAGTTACTTTTAAATTCTTCGTTTATACTTTCTTCGGTTCCTTACTGATGCTTGTTGGCATCATGTATTTATATTTTCAAACACCCGGGACACACAGCTTTTCGTGGGAGGCCTTTAAGAGCTTACATTTAAGCAGCGGACAACAAAGCGGCTTGTTCTGGCTATTCTTTATTGCATTTGCAATCAAAATGCCGTTATTTCCATTCCATACCTGGCAACCCGACACGTACGAAACCGCCCCCACCCCTGTTACCATGATTTTATCGGCGGTGATGGTAAAGATGGGGTTATTCGGTGTTATACGCTGGATATTGCCTGTACTCCCTGCAGGCGTAGCATTCTGGGGACATTTTGTCATGATACTTGCTGTCATTGGAATCGTATATGCATCCTGTCTTGCCATCGTACAAACGGATTTAAAAAGATTATTCGCTTATTCTTCCATTGCTCACATGGGACTCATGTGCGCGGTAGTTTTCTCAGAAACAGAGGTTGGCATGCAGGGCGTTTTAATACAAATGTTCAATCATGGTATTATTATACTTGGATTATGGGTAGTAGTGGAAGCTATTGAACAAAAGTTGGGAACACGCGATATCAGGGAGCTGGGAGGACTGGCTATTAAATCACCTAAATTGGCCATTGCCTTTTTATTAGTTTGTTTGGGAAATATTGCTTTACCTCTGACCAGCGGCTTTGTGGGAGAGTTTATGATGTTTGCAGGATTGCTTCAATATAGTGTATGGATGATGGTAGTGGCGGGTTTAGCTATTATTTTAGTGGCTATCTATATTTTAAGAATGTTACAAAAAGTCATTTTTGGAAATTTTAATGAATTAACAGAGAAGATAGTTGATTTAAAAGTATATGAATGGCTGGCATTAGCGGTGATTGTCGGATTGATTTTTGCTATCGGCATTTATCCGAAACCTATGCTGGATATTTTGCATCATACTACCCAAAGCTTATTGGCAATGAATATGGTTCCATAATACAGATGCCTGAAAATGATTTAAGAATGATGATTAACGATTTTAGATTTTAGGAATAATATGAACGCATTAATCTCTACCGCAGTTTTTGGGATTTTCTTAATGATATCCGGCTTGTTCATCAAAAGCAAACAGGCTATCAGAATCCTTGCTATATCAGGTGTTGTTGCAGCATTCGTTTTAAACATTATAGATTTCCGGCAATACGGCGCATCTGCAACAGAATTATTTCATGGCATGTTATCCGTCACCAATTTCGGATTATTATTTATCGAGATAATACTCGGTTGTGTATTGGTTTATTTTCTATTATCGGGAAAAGATTTAGCCAATATCGGACATTATACGGGTGAATACTTTGCTTTAATATTTTTCATCCTCTGTGGAGTTGTGCTGGCAGCCACTTATGGCAACATGCTCATGTTATTTCTATCCATTGAAATTATGTCCATCCCACAATATATTTTAGCGGGGAGTGATAAGCATAATCTGAAGAGCCATGAGGCATCCTTAAAATATTTTTTAATGGGCGCCTTTTCAACCGGATTTTTATTGATGGGAATTGCATTATTGTACGGTGCAACCGGCTCATTCGATATTACCACCATGAACCTGGCAGGAAGACCGATTGACGCTATGGCATTAGCAGGAATCATTTTAATAGCTTTCGCCCTGGCTTTTAAAGTATCTGCTGCACCTTTTCATTTCTGGACACCCGATGTGTATGACGGTGCACCCACGGTAGTCACTTCCTTCATTTCCACTATTGTAAAAGTGGGCGGCTTCGTAGCCTTCATACGTTTATTTCATATTGCATTTGGAAGTCCGGATGTTGATAAACACTGGCTGCTGGTATTATCCATCATCACTGCCGCCACATTGATTATTGGTAACGTTACCGCTGTTTTTCAACAAAGCGTGAAACGCATGTTGGCCTATTCCAGTATCTCGCAGGCAGGATTTATGTTATTTGCTGTCATTGCCATGAATGTCTTATCATGGCAGGGAATTTTATTATATGCTGCTGCATACAGCTTAGCTACGATAGGTTGCTTTGCTATTTTAATGAAGATGAAAGATTATACGTATGATGGTTATAATGGGCTCGCACAAAAACAGCCCCTGCTTGCTTTGATGAATACTATCTTTCTTTTTTCGCTGGTAGGCATTCCAGCTACTGCCGGTTTTCTGGCAAAATATTTTGTATTATCAGCCGCCGTCGAAAAAGGCGGATTATTGTGGCTGGTCATTCTGGCTGTATGTTGTGCAGCCATCAGCGCATTTTATTATTTTCGTTTAATCTGGGCCATGTATTTCAAAGCAGGAGATTGCCAGGTGGAAGAACATGCAATTACACCTGCATTCAAAAGTGTTTTAGCATTGACCGCATTATTAGTGATTATATTAGGCGTGTGGCCCGGATTGATACTGGCGTGGATATGATCTGAATGAGCAAATTCCAATACCGGTAATTTATCCCCGGCAGAAAACAATTTCGTAATCCCGGCAAGGGAACTGCTTCGTCCATTATTGGTTCATGCAAATCTGTTGTAACAAAAAATGCCCTTCCGGTTTTACGGGAATTTGATTGGTACTCCTGTTTTCATGACCATATTATGAGATGGAGAATAAATTTTACCGGATAAAAAATTATATTGCGAATAATCCAGGAAATTGGAAGGAGGACACAATTTAACCGTTAAACAATGAATAATCAAATAATATTTATTACGGGCGCCACCGCCGGATTTGGAAAAGCCTGCGCAGAGAAATTTGCGGCCAATGGTCATGATATTATCATCACCGGGCGAAGAAAGGACCGTCTGTATGAATTGCAAAAAGAATTAGAAGAAAAAAATTCTGTAAAAGTGCTGCCTTTGGAATTTGATGTACGTGATTTTTTTGCCTGTAGAAAAGCTATTAATTCCATGCCTGAAGAATGGAAAAATATTGCTGTGCTTATTAATAATGCCGGACTTGCTATGGGACTATCCCCCATTGATGAAGGTGACATCAGTGATTGGGATACCATGATTGACACCAATATTAAAGGATTATTGTATGTTTCCAAATTAATCATTCCCTTTCTGAAAAAAACCAAAGGGCTGATAATCAATATCGGGTCCACGGCCGCAAAGGATGTGTATCCTAAAGGCAATGTGTATTGTGCTACTAAACATGCGGTAGAGGCCTTATCAAAAGCGATGCGTATTGATTTATTGCCTTATGAAATAAAAGTAACCGCCATTCATCCGGGCGCCGCGGAGACTGAATTTTCTCTGGTACGTTTTAAGGGTGATGCAGAGAAAGCCAAAGATGTCTATAAAGGCTTTACTCCTTTATATGCGGAGGACATTGCCGAAGCCGCTTATTTTTGCGCTACCCGCCCCGCTCATGTCTGCATTAATGATTTAGTTATAACACCAGCCGCCCAGGCAAACGCATTACACCTGTACAAATCATTGTAATATAAACCGGAGCGTTACCCCTGCTTCAGTGTTCGATATGGGGAACGAGGTGGAGATAACAGGTATGGTCGCTCTCCGGGTATAAAAGAAGTGCAGATTCAGCCGCTGGTTGACCACATAATCTATAGAGGGCATAATAGAAATTATTTCCTGCCCACTGGTGGGTATTACCAAACCGGCATCTAAAAGATTATTGACCGTTTGGCTGCTCGTTACACTCATGTCCAGCCGGAAATTCAGGTCGTTATGTAAACGCTTTGCTTTTGCAATATCAAACGGCAACGGCAGGTTTCTGACTCTGAACCCTGCTCCAAAGTCAACCTCGGTTGACCGCATTTCCGTTAACTGGTAATCAATCAGACTCAGGCTCAGCATTCTTGTTTTACTATATGCAAAATTTACCGTCAGATTATTCGTAAAAGTGGCTTCTATACCCAATAAAGGATTCAGTTGCTCAGCAATAGTAATATTCGGAACTAAGAAATACGGAATATAATTATGTGAAATAGTGTCAATAAATCCGGGATAACCATATCTTAAAGGATCCGCATACAGCATAGATGAAGTAAAGCTGTTCATGCTAAGGATAGAGGAGTATCCGTTTGAAAGTGTCAGGTTAGTGATGAATTTATCAAAGAATGGCAAGGAACTTAATCCGTTATACTTTATCTGCCAGTTGGGAAACGGATTGATATTACTGAACGGATTACTTTTAATGTCGGTATTATTATCATTGATTAAACCAATCGTTTCAGGATTTTTACCGGTGTATGCTGCAAGGAATGCAGGAATAAGCACATCCTGAGCATAACGCCCATATCCCAATTTGTACTGTGGATCATTGGGATCCGGTTTGCCGGAAGTATAAGGATTCTTTTCGCCCAACCTGTCAGAAATGATTTTCCGGTTGTTTTCAAAATTGAGGAATGTTTGAGAAATACCGGTTTGCGGATTTAGTTTGGAGAACAATGTTTTTAAAGAAAAATAAGTTACTGTGAAACCGCCGGCATCATAAGGATTCAGATGGGCAAAAGGAGTATTGGCCAGCGTATCCATAAATAATTCCGTATGGTTTTTAGAAAATGATTTGCTTAGAGTTAAATCAATTCTAAGTCCCGGAAAAGGCTCCAGTGTAGCCTGTGCATCTAATTGCTGAATAAACTGTTGTTGAAATTGAATATTAAAAGAAGAATCGGAAGTTAACCATCCTTCCTGGCCGATCTTATTTAACCACGATTCGCTTGGCTGCCATCCAAAAGCAAACGGCAATCCAGGCTTCATGCTATGCCAGTTTTGTCCCATAAATCCGGTGCTGTCCAGATATCCGGGCAAAAAGGTTGTGCCGTTTTCACTATAATTAACAGCCACTCTTTTCAGCATAAGAAAAGGCCTTATCAGCGCCCTTACCACCGGCGATACATCGGAAGATGCTTCTTTTGATTTACCCTGATCCGCATTTCCCGGCGAGTTTTGGTTCCCGCTTTGATTTCTTCGCCGCGGAGGAGGATTATTAATTCCTCTCAGGAACTTCCATTTATTATATAATTGATTAAAATTAAAATCACCGTTGATTTGTTTACGGTAACCATTCTGAATGGAATTTCCCAGATACAGGGCTAATAAGGATGCTGCATTCCAACTATAATTCGTAGAATAGCCTAATCTGACATTAGTCCAATCCAGCAAGGGGAATTTATTAAAGGGTAAAGTGTAAGACACATTTAATGTTTGCTGGAAGAGGGTATTTCTGCCAAATTTCAATAGATTACGAAAAATGGTATCTTGTTTTTCTTTTGTATTAATGTATCCGAAAGGTTCATCAATAATGGCATTATCCACGGCGCTGAAATCAATATTCAGCGATCTGGTCAAATCCCAATGAAGGTTATAGTAGCGATTAAACGTAAAATATTTATCAAAAGTCGGCGAGAGTGAAAAGGGAGATCCAATATCCCTGACAGAAGTGGCGCCAAACTGACGATCCATTTCTCCCCGGATAGCAATGAGAGAAGGTACAGGATTAATATTGATATCCCGTATCAGATCCAAATATCGGGAATGTGATTTTATCAGATTCCGGAAAGGAGCAAAGTATTTGTTCTGTCCGGCAAACGTATATCCTAATCCTAATTTCTGTTGTGTCAAGACATCACTGGAGATTAACGGATTGTGTGTCAGTATCTGACTGAAAGAATAACTAAGATCAAAGTTCTCAATATCCCATAAATGATGGGTTCTTTTATTGGGGCCGGGCAACTTCCTGACATTCGTAAAGTTCAGGCTCTTAATAGATGTAAAGGTCTGCGCCTGGGATAAAATAGAATCCCTTTCATATTTGCTTCGTGCATGCTGTAATTCATATTTCAGCTTAATGTCCAAATTGTACGGATCATATTCCGGATTACTAACTGTTTCGGAATAACCGGCGTAAACAGGGATCGAAAGATCCCATTGCGGAGGTAATAGTTTGCCTAATTCAAGATTAGTGGCAATATCATATTGGTAATAATTATCTAAATATCTTTGATTGAGGCTTTGATCTACATTTCCAAAACCTGCAGTATGCATGGAACCGGCAACACTGACCGTTCCTAAATCCGCCAACTGGAAATCTATCCTGCCCAATGCGGCATACCCCCCCTGCTCATTCATATCCGAGACGCGTAATTCATCAAACCAGACTTCTGTTGATTTTGGTAAGCCATCATCAGGCAGATGGGTTTCAGTGGAATCAGGATTTAAAACACCCAGCAATACTTCCTGCACCTGACCCAGGTTCGGATTACCTACAATGGTTATATAATTCCCTTTGGCATCCTGAATAGTATATGGTTTTGAAATAGACCATCCTATTGCATTTCGCGTTTCTTTTATCTGAGGAAATACACTCAGGTTAATATCCAGATCATTAACAGAAGGCCATATTGTATTCGCATTCAACGCTCCCATAGGGTCTGTAATTTTGAGAGGAATACGGTATTCATAGTAATTATTGACAAAATCGCTTCCCAGCCGGATAATAGCCTGCACATCTCCATCTTTAAGTGTTGTATAACCTTCCACCGACTCTGCATGGATAAACATCTGCAATACTTTATACTGACGCAGGTCAACGCCTAAGTTTTTAAATACAGCCCTGGCTTGACCGTTTTCTAAATCTGTCGCCTTCAACGACATGGATTGCTCATTCTGCAAAAGATTCACATTATTAACGCTCAACTGCTGCTGGCGCTGTATGCCGGGCGGAATGACATAAGGAATTGGCTTGCGCGATGAATTATTCTGAATATTTACAAC
>SCQV01000495.1 GCA_004299085.1 Chitinophagaceae bacterium
ATAATATGGAACGCAGACTTGCCTGCGGCAGGCAGGTTTTCATGATTTTTTATGATCTGCGCCGAAGGCGAATCATATTTTACACGTGATTTGGCCAAATGTGATTGATAATCTGCGATTATCTTATTAGATCATAACAATCTGCGTTCTATTCTTTTAACCTGCACATAAACGGATAATCATTAAATTATCTATCCACAATCAGAATTCCAGCTTCTTTAGATATACGCAACATAAAAGATTTTATTGTTATTACTAATTGATTAGGATCATTATGCGCTATGATGATCATCAGCGTTGTTGTTTTAACCTG
Source organism: Chitinophagaceae bacterium (assembly GCA_004299085.1). Classification (GTDB taxonomy): domain Bacteria; phylum Bacteroidota; class Bacteroidia; order Chitinophagales; family Chitinophagaceae; genus FW021-bin31. The sequence goes on from SCQV01000495.1 coordinate 314, forward strand.
CACTGACCTTTGTGTCATAAAATTTGGTGTACAAAATTTATCGAAAGTAAAAAGTCTTACTATGAAAAAGATAATTATTTCAGGACTGGTGGCAGGAGTCCTTTTGCTGGTACTTAGTATTCTGGGATTATACTTGACGATATGGTTATTCCCCAATATAGCCATGCAATACTTTGATCCGGCTTTTAATGATCAGTCCCGGCGGGTTATGATCTATTATATTCACCCTTTCATCATTGCTTTGGCGCTTTCCTGGTTTTGGAATCGCTTCAAGCAAGTCCTCACCGGTTCCTTCCTTACCCGTGGAATTGAGTTCGGATTAATTTATGCGCTCATCGCCAAGTTCCCGGCTATGTGGCTTATTTATAGTTCCCTCAGTGTTTCACTGTCTATGGTGACCACCTGGTTCGTATTTGGATTATTGCAAGGCATTATTGCCGGACTTGTGTTTGAAAAAATGAATCCGTAAATGACTTATTCAAAAACAGTTAGTTATGAACTCCATTAAAAATATTTTAGCAGTTGCTTGTCTGCTCCTTTTCAGCCATGCCTTACGGGCGCAGACGAATTACAACTATGCCCTGGCTACAGATTATTCTATGAATATCCAGGGAGGATCTAACCTTCACGGCTGGACGGAAAAGGTTGGTAAGGCAGAAGGTAGCGCAAGCGTTCACTGGAACGATAATGGAAGCTTTGATCTGAATAATCTTGAACTGCTCATTAGAGCAAATTCTATCACCAGTTCCGAAGGTTTTGTGATGAACAGCAAAACTTATAAAGCCCTGAATGCGACTCAATATCCGACGATCACTTTCGTTCTTACCTCTGCTTCGAAGTCTCTTCCTGCCGATGGAAAGGAGCACGAATTGATTGTATCCGGCAGGTTGACCGTTGCGGGCCTTACACAATCCGTAGCCTTGCATGCAATGGTAAAAGCAACCACACATGGCACCATTTCATTTGAGGGATCTCAGCCGGTGAAAATGAGCGATTATCGTATAGATCCACCTACCGCCCTTTTCGGAACGCTGAAAGTTGCCAATGATGTTTCTTTCCAATTTAAAACCAGGTTTATTGACAACAACCATTAATATAAATTCTTCTAAAATTTAAAACTATGAAATCTATAATGAAGCCTTTCAGAAAATTGTCCATCGCTGCAATGGCGTTCATCAGTACCTCAGCTATGGCCCAGAAAATCCAATATTCCCGGCCTGATAATAAAAATGGTATAAACGTTTTTGAAACAACTAAAAAAGATACTGTGGCATTTACCGGGCTCAAAGTAAAAGTCGGCGGAAACTTTACTCAGGATTTTCAAATGCTGCGGGATAAGAATGACGCCACTGCTGTAATAAAGAATGGTGTCAATGTGAACCAACTCATGAAGCTTACAAATGGATTTAACCTGGCGATGGCCAATTTAAACATTGATGTTCAGTTGAGTGATGGTATTCGTATGAACCTGACCACTTATTTATCCACCAGGCACCACCAGGATACCTGGGTAAAAGGAGGTTATATACAATTCGACAAGCTGCTCTTTTTGAAAAGTGATTTCATCAATAACCTGATGAATTATTTTACCATTAAAATAGGTGACTTTGATGTGGATTATGGTGATGCGCATTTTCGCAGGACAGATGGAGGAAATGCTATTTATAACCCCTTCGTGGAGAACTACATCATGGATGCTTTTGCTACGGAAATCGGTGGTGAAATCTATTATCATTCAAAGGGGGGATTCCTGGCTATGGGCGGCATTACAGATGGCGAATTAAATCCAACGGTAACAGCCGCTACACAAACGGATGCAGCTACCGGTAAACTCAATCGTTATGCTCCGGCATTCCATGGGAAACTGGGCTTCGACAAACAACTTACTCCTGATTTCAGATTCAGGCTTACCGGTTCTTTTTATACCAATAAAAGCAGCAACCTTAACACTTTATATTGGGGTGATCGTACCGGCTCCCATTATTTCCTTGTGATGGAAAACACCCAGGCTGATCCAAGCAATAATGCATGGTCTGGCAGGTATAATCCTTTGTTCAGCGAACAAGTAAGATCTTTTGCAGTCAATCCTTTCCTGAAGTATAAGGGACTGGAGTTTTTTGGTACAGCAGAAATGGCAAAGGGGCGGACTATCAGTGAAACAAGCCTGCGTAAAGCAAACCAATTTGCCGGTGAACTGATCTATCGTTTTCCGGAAGAAAAAGAAAATTTCTGGATAGGTGCAAGATATAATGCTGTGAATGCAGCTCTGCCGGGAAATCCAAATGATATCAACATCAACCGGGTAACCGCCTCTGCAGGTTGGTTTCTGACTAAGAATGTAATGCTGAAAATGGAATATGTCAGCCAGGTCTATAATAATTTTCCTATAACGGATATACGTAACGGAGGGAAATTTAATGGAGCAATGATTGAAGCCTCTGTTGGGTTTTAATAGCAGGAAGTATTACCCGTTTCCCGAATGAATACCTGAGGAAAAGGATCTTTGATCAATCTGATAAAAGGAGCTTTCAGGTTCTAAATAAGGATCTAAGCTCCTTTTATTTCTATGCAGAAAGTAATAAGATGGTTCTTACCAGAGTTGGAGGGAAACCAAGTGTTTAGTTAATAGTATTTTTAATTTAAATAATGGCAGATTAATTAATAGCCGGAGACATGCATCATCATTTCATGACAGGTTTATTATGGATGATAGCTTTGAATGTTTTGGGGATACCATCCGTCAATACAATTGGAACGCCTACCATCGAATATTCTTTTACCGGTGGAAGTACGATTACGGCCAATGGCAATACGAATGTTAAACCTTTTAGCTGTGTTTGCTTTTTCAACGAAATGTCTCC
>SCQV01000496.1 GCA_004299085.1 Chitinophagaceae bacterium
GGATTACCCGCATAGTTTCCATTTGCATAACTGCTTGAATGAATGGCATTGACATATTTCACCGTCCCGAAATCAAATTTCCATTTGCCGCCATGGTTAAAAGGATGCCCATTTAGAATGCCCTGTTTCGCCAGCCAGCCTATAATTTCAAAATTAGACACCACTATGGCGCCGGTGCGTTTGGCTATGCTGACTAAATCTAACGTATGATCCTGATGTCCGTGGGAAACCAAAATGTAATCTGCCTTAATTTTATTCACATCTATGTCTTTCGCCAATGGATTTCCGGTTATAAACGGATCAAAAAGGATATTTTTCCCCTTAATCTGTACCGCAAAACACGATTGTCCATAATAGGTGTATTTCATCTGACAAATTTTCTTAATATGGTGTAATATGGACAAAAATACGACTAATAGCAAAAATAAAGGGAAGAAGTTATTAACGATTCATTCAGAAGGAAGGATGTTCACCCGATAAAATTTGCGATTCGGAAATTTATTTATCGGAATTAATTTCCTCATGTATCGCCCTCAATAAAGAATATTTTCCGGTCGTATCTCCGCCAATTTCCCAAATCATAATGCCTTTACCACGTTTTAAGGCCAGCGCTGTTTTTTCCTTCATGGTTTTTATGCCGTTATAATAAATGCTATCATAAACATCCTCATAAGGGTTAGCTCCTTGCGCCAGCAACCTGCGGTAAGACATGCCAATACCTCTCCCTTTTCCATAAAAAGGAACGCCCATCACCGCTTTATCTTGCGGCATTCCACGATCCTTAACCCAATAATCGAATGCCCGAACATCCAGCCAATAAGGAGCGTGAGGCACCAGTTCTCCACGGAAAGTATTATAATCATCATCATAAGCCATGATATTGAACCAATCGGCTATTTTAAATACCGGTTTTGTGATTCCGTATCCATGAACATCATGATAGGAAACAATAGCGGCGGTCAGCTTTTTTCCCGCAGGATGCAGGCTGTCTGCCAACTGCTTCATTAACAATTCATAATTGGTAGAAGACGGTTCTGTAGGATCAGGATATTCCCAATCTATGTCAGCTCCATCCAAATCAAACGTCCTCACCACCTCCATTACGGAATGGACAAAATGAGTACGGGTCTTTTCGCTGTTGGCAAGCACTTCAAATCGTGTATCGTTTCCCCCACCGTCTCCGATATTCCAGCCGCCAACGGAAATAAACACCCGGACACCATGTTCATGCGCCGCTTTCACTAAAGCATGCAGCGTATCAGGTTGCGGAACAGGCAAAAGACTTCCCGACCTATCCGGTGCAGGTATGGCAAAAGCATAATTAATATCCGTCAGATATTGATAAGGGATGGCGGCTGTATCTATCCTTCCTGCCGGAAGATACCCAACCACTTTAAAGCCTTCCATACCCTGCTGCGGAGAGGTGGGGCTTGTACAGGAAAAAAAGGTTGTTGTAAAACACAACAACATGAAATAAAGGGGATATTTTTTCATGAGGAATTATTTTTAAGCCTGCTGTTTATTGATGCTCCTTCTATTCCTTCCTATCCTGCGTTACCACCATCCAGTCATAGTTTCCAAAGCCTTCTTTTATCTTTTGGTCCATCACCCGGGCTACTGCGGGGATGACCATCAAAGGTGCATTTTTCTTTTTAGCCGCTTCCATCATCAGTCCTGCATCTTTACGCGCCATGACTAATTCCCAGGAAGGCTCCTTAAAATCATTCTTTGCTATCCTTTGCAACCTGGAAGGAACAGACTTTCCGAGATCCCATGATTGGAACAATGAAAGCAGATCCTCTTGAGAAACATCGAAAGTTTTTGCCAGATGAAAGGTATCAGAAAGCCCTGAACTGAATGTCATTAAAAACAGGTTAGCAATGAGCTTCATGGCGGCAGCTTTGCCTTCTTTTGGACCAAGGTTGATTAATTTTCCCGTCATTTTTGATAATTCAGGAGTTGCCATGTTAATCACCGCCTGATCACCGGATACCAGCATGAAACCACCGGCTTCCAGGGCATCCTTTGGACCCATCAGCACAGGGGCATGGAGATACACAAATCCTCTTTCTTTCCATAAAGCGGTCCTTTCTATGGCTCCTTCCATAGAAGTAGTGGTATGATCTATTATTATCGCACCCGGCTTGAATCCGCTTTTCGCCTTTTCCAATACTTCATTGACGGATTGGTCTTCTTTAAATGTCAGATGAATTACATCTACCCCTTTTACAGCGTCCACCACATTCTCAAATGCCTTGGCGCCATCCGCTTCTAATGCTTTTGCTTTAGATGCCGTACGATTCCAAACCTGAACCTGCTCGCCTCTTTTGAGCATAGCCTTTATAAAACCCGACCCTAATAATCCTGTTCCAAGAAATGCTTTCATGTCTGTTAATTTATTTTTGAGGGATAAAGGTAAAAAGAATAAAGGAAAAGAGGTAAGCCTTAATTAAAGAAGGGTGCATCCTGTGCCTTTACTTTTACAAACATCGTAGCTAAAGACGCTGCTTGTCAAAAAGCAGGATAATTTCCCCCAACTATTGGCTAATATCCCCGTTGTTTTTGTGTTTAAAAGGATATTATTTTGCCATAAAATCATCAAGCCATGAATACCATAAAAGAATTACCTGCTTTAGATAAGGGAATAAAAATCTCACAGCAGCAGACTAAAGAATTTCAAGAAAACGGACATACGCTCGTACGCCATATTTTGAGTAAGGAAGAAGTAAAAGCATACGAACCGGTGATTGTAAAAGCTGCAGAACATTATAATACTGAAAAACGCAAGCTGGCTGAACGTGATACGTATGGCAAAGCTTTTCTTCAAATCATGAATCTGTGGCGTCATGATGAACAAGTGAAAAAGTTCGTGCTGGCAAAACGTTTTGCAAAAATAGCCGCAGACCTGATGGGCGTAAAAAATGTGCGCCTATACCATGACCAGGCATTATTCAAAGAAGCCGGCGGCGGCCGTACTCCCTGGCATATTGACCAGTATTACTGGCCTTTGGATACTCCGAATACCATCACCATGTGGATGCCATTGGTGGACATTAAAGTGGAAATGGGCATGCTCACTTTTGCTTCAGGTTCTCATAAAAAAGAATTCACCTTTAAGCATGAAATTTCTGATGATTCGGAAAAAGAAGTGAATGCCTATATCAAAGAAAATGATTTTCCCATCACCAGGGCTGTCAGCATGAAAGCCGGCGATGCCACTTTCCATTACGGCCATACGATTCATGGCGCTCCGGGGAATGATTCCAAAAACATGCGTGAAGTGATGACCATTATTTATTTCGCGGATGGCGCCAAAGTAACCAAACCATCCAATAAATGGCAAGCGAATGATCGGGTAACCTGGCTGATGAACTGGCCTGTTGGGGAAAAAGCCGCATCCGAACTGAATCCGGTTTTATTATAAGTAAGAGTTGGTTGCCTGTTATCAATTGTTAATTCATACACATTCACATCTAATGTCAGGTTTGTGCACTTTGTGGCTCAGTCTAAAGGTTCAAAGAACTCCTTTGGAGACTCCCTTCGGAGTGGGAAACACAATAAAGTAATCCGGACATGACGCTAATAATCAATAACTACTAACTTTTTTTACCTTTAACCGCTTTTTAAATAATGATAAAGAGAATTTTTGTATATGCCGCAATCGCTTTTGCGTTCATCATCACAACAGAAGGATGTCAAAATATGAGCCGTAATCAACAAGCTGCCAAGACCATGCAACCTGAAGTTATCTACCACATCTTTCTCAGGAGCTTTTATGACAGCAACGGGGATGGCATTGGCGATATCAATGGTATC
>SCQV01000497.1 GCA_004299085.1 Chitinophagaceae bacterium
ATAAATCTAAAATCAATGTGGCCCCGGGTGCATCCCAAAATGTCGCAACGTCATGGCGATCCGGCTTTGGCAGATGAGTGCGTTGGGGCGGGAGAAGCAATCTCCTCATTGAAACTTGAGATTGCCTGCCCGACCATGTCATTCAGGCGGGCTTTGTCGCTCACCTGTCCCGCATAAGGCAGGGTTCCTCGCTCCGGGCAATGAAGACGTTTTGGGATACACTCTGTGGCCCCTCTTACAGGAATTTGTACTGTATATTTAATATCCTTACAAAGAAGGAACTCAGGAGATGTAAAATGGTGCAGGCAATAAGCAGACAGAGGAAGATAAAGATTCTAAATGAAAAGGAATTCTCTGGTGAAAAATAAGCACTTTTTGAGGAAGTGGACTTAATTAATAAGTGTCAAAAGAAAGATTAAACTTATAGAATAAGGCTCTTTATTGGCCCACAAAACGTTCCTTTGGAACGTTGATTGTCAACTATCATTCTATTTTTACCTACTATATGTTCCTCTGGAACAATTGTCGTTCCAAGGGAACGCATTATTGGTAATAGGTATAAATTAACATAGGTAAATGTTCCAGAGGAACATTTTGTGACAAATTGGGGGTATTTAAACGCCTCTTTCTTTAAACTTATATAGGGAACCTCTAAAAACCTGTTTTTTCATATCTTTTTTACCACAGAGGGCACAAAGAGCACTAAGCAAATGGAGTTTTTAGAGGGCCCCAATAGTAACTTAATAAATAATTAATGAGTTAGCAATATTGAAGTATTTAAAGGAAACTTTTAATCCTCTATATAAGAAAGATGGTTTATGAAGTCGTATTTCCTCTTTGTATTGAAAGAAAAGATGCAACTATTATAGATTATTATTTACAGACGGTTATTCCTGATACTGCGAAATGATCCGGTGCAATTGATTAGCAGGCACTACTCCTGATTGACGCCATTGGACATTTCCTTTCTTAAAAAGAATAAGCGTGGGAACGGCTTGTATTCCGTATTGTGCAGCTATGTCGGGGCTTTTGTCCACGTCCACTTTTAAAATGGTGGCCTTATCGCCCGTCATGGCTTTCAGCTCGTGCAGTACGGGTTTCATCATTTTACAAGGACCACACCATTCGGCAAAAAAATCTACCAATACGGGAGTATCCCCGGCTATGATATCTGAAAAGGTTTTTTGTTGTGTTTCCATAATTATTTGGCTTTTATTTCTTCGAATGGTTGCTCGTCTTGCCTGTTCGTGTATCTCCGGCGCGGCTCATAGCTACAGTTTCCAGCAGCGCATCCGAAGCTAAACAACCCCATTGCAGCAAAGTATGCACCCAGTAATGCACCCCACCATTCTTTTGCAATCACTGCATAAGCGATTACCGCAATGCCCAATACAAGGTATAAAACCCGTCTCGGACTCCATCCATATAAGATTTTGTTTTTCATGGTCTTATTTTTTAGTCTTACAAAATTACGATCCCCCTTACCTTTAAGTCTGTTACAAAAGTTACAAAGCTTTCATAATCCTGATCTGATTGCGATAAAGAAGGATCTTCTGATTGTCCTCCAGTATTTTCAACAATCTTGATATTACAACTCTGGATGTAGCCAGATCCTGTGCAATCTGTTCATGGGAGATATTGATCAAGGGAGATCCTGTGATCCTGGATTTTTCTTTAAGGTAAATAACCAGCCGTTCATCAAGCTTTTGAAATGCTACCTGATCAATGGCATTGATCATTTCATTCATACGGCTGCGAATGGACCGCATGATAAAGCTTTTCCAAGTGATATATTTCATCATCCATATATCCACTAAATCAACCGGAATAGCCAGCATCTCCACATCCTCTTCTGCAATGGCTTTTATTTCACTGGGATACCTCTCCATACAGCAGGTGACGGCGCCCACACATATATCACCGCCGCTGATATAGTATAATGAAAGTTCTTTATTATTTTCTCCCACTCTCATGATCTTTACTGATCCGGAAACTATCAATGGCACTTCCCTGATGATCTTGCCTGCTTCCAGGATCACTTCACCTTCTTGTAACTGTATCTGACGGGATTTATTCTCTATTTCTGATAATAACCCAGGTTCAAATATTTGTCCGAATTTTTCTCTTATATTCATTGATTAAAGGTAATGAATAAAACGGGTTGAAAACAGTACTGGCCGGAAGTCATCTATAGGCGGTTTGTCTTGTCTTTTTTCATCTTTGATATCCATAAATACATTGTCCATATAACTGTTATGACAAACGCAATGATAAAAACGAAATAATGCCGTTTGACAAACTGTTGGAAATAAGCGCCCAGTAAAATATACGCCGTAGCAATGCAAAGCTTGAAGGGAATGAATTCAGCATTCTTCCATACCGTTTTGCGATTAAAGAAATTCATAAAAAATAGTTTAAGCAATGAGAACTCGCCGACAATTTTAATTATGCCTCTAATATCACTTTCAGCGCCTGCTCCCGTGCAGCATTTCCAAATACATCATACGCATGAACAATATCATCCAATTTGAAATGATGGGTAATCAGCTTCAGGGGATCAAGCTTATGGGACAATACATTTTTAAAGAGCATGGGTGTTGTTACAGTGTCAACAAGCCTGGTAGTGATGGTTATATTGTGCGACCATAAAGTTTCTAAATGGAGATCTACCTTTTTCCCATGAACACCAATATTGGCAATATGTCCGCCTGGAGCTATAATAGACTGGCACAGTTCAAATGTAGCTGGAATTCCCACTGCCTCCACGGCGACATCTACTCCTTTCCCTTCAGTAAGTTCCATTACTTTTTTAATGGCATCTTCCTGGTTTATGTTGATTAGGTTGGTAGCGCCAAATGTTTTTGCAACCTGCAACCGGTTATCGTCCATATCAATCATCAGGATAACAGCGGGGGTATAAAACTGTGCGGTTAATAATGTAGCCAGGCCAATCGGGCCGGAACCTACAATGGCCATGGTATCACCCGGTTTCACCTGCCCATTCAATACACCACATTCAAATCCGGTAGGTAATATATCACTCAGCATTACCAGCGTGTCTTCATCAGCGCCGGCAGGGATCGGATACAGGCTGTTATCTGCGTGTGGAATTCTTACATATTCCGCCTGCGTACCATCAATGGTATTCCCTAATATCCAGCCACCTTTTTCACAATGTGAATACATTCCTTTTTTGCAATATTCACATTTCCCGCAAGAAGTGATGCAGGATATCAGCACATGATCTCCTTTTTTAAAATTGGAAACTGCATTTCCAATTTCTTCAATAATACCAACTCCTTCATGTCCCAATATTCTGCCATTCGTTACAGTGGCTACGTCGCATTTCATAATATGCAGGTCTGTTCCGCAAATAGTCGTTTTACTGATCTTTACAATGGCGTCGGTGGGTATTGTGACCACCGGTTTTGGCTTTTCTTCCCAGGATTTCTTTCCCGGGCCATGATAAACTAATGCTTTCATATTGTTTGTTTTTAAGTGAATGTTCGTTTTATAAAGAAGTATTTTTTGCTGAAGTATATGCTCCTATGCTCTTAATCAAGGGGTTTATATATTCCTTTTTAACTCCATCTATGTCATATCGCATTGCGGCCCTTCCGGCAGGCTCTTTCACAAAAAGTGCCCCTACCTTAATATGAACCGATCTTTACGGGATAATTTCTCAATAACCCATCTTCCGGGAAAAAAGAATATCTCACAGTTTCTTAAAATCTCAGGGGCAATATTATCCTTCAGAATTTTCTCTTGTTTCACCTTTTCATCCCAAATTTTGCAGTAGCAAAATTCCTGCGAAGCAGTGACGACTCTGACGAGTATCGAACTCCGTAAGAGGTTAACCGCCGACGTTTCAGTCGGTGTGGCGACATTCATCGTCGCTCACCCGACAAGCTATGCTTCGTCGGCCCAGACGCTTCGGTCTGGGTCAGACAAACTTCGTTT
>SCQV01000498.1 GCA_004299085.1 Chitinophagaceae bacterium
ATTTTCCGGTTATAATCATTTCATCCGTTCGGGATTGGAGGATTGATAATCCAAAACCCCGAAGGGGTGATAGGATTTTAGAATATTATAAAGAAGGATATTCCATTTAACCCTGAAGGGTAGGGTGTCCAATATGTTGTTCTGGAAAACAAGGGTGTGTTTGTGTTTATTTTTAGTATTATAAATGCGGGATCACATCTATTTTGTGTTTTTATACTGAAGTAGGTTTTGAAGTTAATGGAGCATTGGTATATTCGTTGCTGATTAAATTAACATGTAAATTATATACAGTAATGAAAAAGACCAATCTTGAAGAAGAAAATGCCCGCTTAAAAAAGGAGCTTTTAAAGGTGAAACAAGAAAAAAAGAAACTGATACAAAAATTGGAGAAGTCAAATGGCAAAACAGACCAATTAAAGAAAGAATTTTAAAAAAAACGCCGTTCGGAGAATAACATTGAGCAAAGAACAAGAACGCTCACTTTCGAACCTGTCGAAAGACATAAATATTCTGAATTTGTTGTGCGACTAAGTACTATACTTTATACTCGTATTAACTGCGGATTCCGTCAGGTTGTTAAAACCCTGAAAGTCATAAACGACGTTTTTGATGGCGTTCTGGGTAAAATTCCTTGTCACAATACAATTGAGAACTGGGTAAAAAAGTGCGGATTAAAAGTGTATGAAACGGCTGGAGACTCGTTAGGAGGTACCAAATATGCACAAATCACTGATGAAAGTATGATGATTGGTAGTGAAAAGCTGCTTCTAACGCTTGGAGTTCCGGCAGAACATCAGGGACGGCCGTTGAATTGTAACGATGTAAGCATTCTTGATATGGCCGTGGCAGAGAGTTGGGACGGGGAGGGTGTAGGAAGACAACTCAAGACAGCGTCTAAGAAAGTGGGACGGGATCCGCTGTATGTTATCAGTGATAATGCTTCTATTATGAATAAAGGCATAAGATGCGCGGAGTTAAATCATCAACGTGACATTAGCCACTCTTTGGGGATGTTTTTAGAAAGGACCTATAAGAATGAACCTGATTTTAGAGAGTATGTAAAACTAATGACAGAGCCCAAGTTTAAGTATAACATGAAAAAAATGGCCTACCTGCTTCCACCCACACAGCGAACTATTGCCCGTTTTATTAACATTTCAGGATGGATTAAGTGGTCTTCTAACATGCTTGACGTCCATCATACGTTGCGAGCAGAGGAACGGACAGTGTTCTCATTTGTCCCTGCAAATGCATCCCTGATAGACGAGTTATCAGAAGTGACAAAGTGTATAAACAATATTGAATATCTCTGCAAGAACAATGGATTGTCAAAAGAAACAGTAGGCAAGTGTCGAGAACAAATCAATAAACGCCTTTTGTGCGGTAATTCAAGAATGATCCTTTTAGGTGAGTCTATAACTAAATTCCTCACTGAAGAAATCAAAATGGTCGGAGCAGATACTGCTCATAACAACTCTTCAGACATTATTGAATCTCTCTTTGGTACATATAAAGCTCGTAAATCACCCGATAAATTAAATGGTGTCACATCATTTATCCTTTTTATGCCGATTTATACAAAGCTTTGCGATAGTACTAAAAATAAAAAATTCAACTTTAAAGCAGCACTGGAAGATAAACGCATGAGTCAAATAGATGCTTGGGTACAGGACAATCTAACTCAAAACCTCGTGCAACTACGTACTAAATGTTTGAGGAGAGCAGTATGATTTTGGGAACATTGGATTGGACACCCTACCTGAAGGGGTGGCATTATGACTACCATGTCAGAAGAACGAAAAATATTAAACATTGAAGATAAGATATTGACACCCTTTAAATCATTTCAAAATGAAAAAGATATTTTTTTGTGCGGCTTTCTTTTTTCTAATAACAGGTTTTAAAAAGGATAAACATGGTGATAAGATTCAAATAACAGACGTAGCCCGTCCAGCTACCTCTTCACATAACAGCTTTTACGTCAGCAATAAAGCACCTTTACAGCCATCTTCTTTTGTCAAATTACCCATTGGCAGCATACAGCCCGGCGGATGGGTATTGGCTTGCTTAGAACGGGAAAAAAACGGAGAGACCGGGCATTTGGCACAAATAAGCGCTTTTCTGGAACAAAAGGATAATGCCTGGCTCAACCCTGATGGTAGGGGAATTCATGGATGGGAAGAAATGCCTTATTGGTTGCGCGGCTATGCAGATATGGGTTATATGCTGAAA
>SCQV01000499.1 GCA_004299085.1 Chitinophagaceae bacterium
AGATCAAATATTCATCTTCTTCATTTCTTTCACTGCATAATCACAGGCGCGGGCCGTCAACGCCATAAAGGTCAGCGATGGATTCTGACAGGCAGTGCTGTCCATACAGCTTCCGTCAGTGATGAATATGTTTTTTACAGCATGCATCTGGTTCCATTTATTCAGCACGGATTGTTTGGGATCATTTCCCATACGGGCCGTTCCCATTTCATGAATAGCCTGCCCCGGAGTGGATCCCTCTTGATAAGTTTTTACATTTTTTATACCGGCCGCTTCCAGCATCTCTGCCGCATCATTAACCATATCCTTCCGCATCTCTTCTTCATTTTCTTTAAATCCACAATCGAATACAACGGAAGGTAATCCCCATTTATCTTTCTTGGTATGGTCTAAATACATCCGGTTGTCATAATAAGGTAAACATTCTCCAAAGCCGCCAAGCCCCATTTCCCATATTCCAGGCTGGGAAAGCTCTTTCTTAAAATCTTTCCCCACACCCATTTCTGCAATGCCGCGTTGCCATCCCTCTCGTGAAGCCCCCCCCTGATAACCAAATCCCCGTACATAATCTCTTTTTTCTTTTGGATCCACATTGCGGTAACGGGGAACATAAATGCCATTGGCACGTCTGCCGAAATAATATTTGTCATCGAAACCTTCCGCTTCGCCGGCAGCACCATACCGGAATTGATGATCCATCAGATAACGGCCCACCACGCCACTATCATTACCTAAACCATTAGGAAACCGGTCTGACACTGAATTTAATAAAATAAAAGCCGATCCCACGGTAGAGGCATTTACAAAAATGATTTTTGCAAAATATTCGCGTGCCTGCATGGTATTAGCGTCAATGACTTTTACACCGGTCGCACGTTGCTTATCCTTATCATAAGTCACTTCGGTTACGATGGAATCGGGGCGAACGGTGAGCCTGCCGGTGGCCATAGCGGGAGGCAGGGTAGTGGACTGCGTGCTGAAATAAGCGCCAAACGGGCATCCCCGGCTGCATAGATTGCGATACTGGCAAGGTCCGCGACCATTGTGCCGTACGGTAATATTGGCAGTACGACCTATGGTCATAATGCGTTGCTTGAAATTAGATTCAATGCCTTTTTTCACTTCAAGCTCCACGCAATTCATTTCCATCGGAGGCATGAAATGGCTATCCGGCAATGGAGCATATCCTTCCTTTTGACCGCTGATGCCGGCAAATTTCTCCACATATTCATACCAGGGTTCAATTTCCTTATACCGGATAGGCCAGTCAATGCCGTGACCATCTTTCGCATTGGCTCCAAAATCTTGGTCGCTCCAGCGATAGCTTTGCCTTCCCCACATGATGGATTTTCCACCAACGATATCCGGGCGGAACCAATCGAATTTTTTTATTTCTTCGTATGGTGCATCAGAATCCTTGAACCAATAGCTTGCATTGTCTTCACTATAAGGATAATCCCGGCTGAGAAATTCGTGTGTTTTACGCTGTTCTTCGGTAATGCGACCGCGATGCTTGAATTGCCAGGGTTTCATCATAGCTGTCTCGTAGCCCGTAATATGAATAAGCTGATGACCGCGTTCCAGCATTAATACGGTTAGTCCTTTTTCGGTCAGCTCTTTGGCAGCCCAGCCGCCACTAAGTCCGGAGCCGATCACGATTGCATCATACGTGTTTTGTTCTGTTCCGTTGGTATTCAGATTCATGATTGATTATATTGTTGAATTGCTTTATTGTTGGTTTCTTGTAGGGTTATAAAGAGTGTTGCGTTCTTACGTTGCCCACGCCTTTTCTCCTTTCTTATAAGGTACACATCCATCATAACGTCCTGGAATCTGCACATAGCGTAAAGTCTCGGTAGCTCCGGGTTCGGAAGTGAAAAAGCCCAGCAAAGTGAGTTCTTTCAGATGCCGATAGAATGCCAGGTTTTTATCGGGCAAGCTATTTTTCCCAAGTACCATTTTATCCAAATCAGCCACAGCCGTTTCCTGCTTATCTGGAGAAAGCTTTAAGAAGTTACCCTTATACCGGCCTTTACATAATTTATCAAAAGCGGCAAGTCCTGCGTGAAACTGCTGCTGATCCTTGTCAGGATAACATTCCTGCATCATCATAATAATAAAGGCAGGCACTCCGGCATCTACAGCACCGGGAGTATCTGTTTTCGGAATAATCACGTCCGTCATGCGGTTTACCATTCCTTTTTCATCATCGGTAAAATCAATTCCTTTGCCTTCTTTCATAGAGGTATTGCAACTATTGAGCATGACGCTCATAGTGGAAGCGGTTAACACGCCTCCCATCATAATGGCAACGCTTTTGACGGCATCTCTTCTGTCCATAAATATGTATTTTAGTTCGGAAATATAATATGAAACCCGGGATATAAAAAGATTTTAAAATTATTGAATTGATTCTGAAACCGTCATTGATCATAAAATGTATCACCATGCCAATTCGCAGGGTTATTAATTATATAATTTGAAATATTACAATAGGACCGTTCATTTCGAATAATATGTTCATAATAATTGCGTTGCCATAATTTTCCGTTGAACCGTTGCCATCCCAAATTTTTTACACCACGAATATATTCATTGGTTGTCATCGTTTTAAACCATTGTATCACCCTATGCAGGGGCGAACCTATGTGTTCGCCCAACAACGAATAATGTTCGCCCAACAACGAATGATGTTCGCCTGGCAATGATTGATGTCCGCCCGAAATTGGATTTGCAATGTCGTTTAATGGGATGGCATTGTTGTTCAGGACATGGTCATTTGTATTGGGACAGGCGCCGTTATTTGTATCAGTATCAGGACATACACGGAGGTCTGTCCCTACCGGGCCGATGTTTTGAATGATGCAATGGAAATGATTGGGCATCACGATCATTTCATCACAATGGATATCGTGAAATTTATTTCCCAATTCGTTATACCATTTCCCAACCATATTTCCTGCATCGTTCAAAATCATTTCCTTGTTTTTTACATTTCCAAACAGGCATTGTCTATTTTGTACGCAAATGGTAACAAAATATAATCCCGGCTGGGAATAATCATATCCTTTCAGGCGAATGGATCGGCGATGGTGTATTTTTGGATTATATCCCATACTGTTCCTCAATTAAAAAAACCTTATACATCACAGATTCCTACACATTTTTCCAACGCAGCTATTTTACCCGCATCATCTTTTGGAGTGGGGACAAATTCCTGTGCCACATGCCCTTTGAAGCCCGTTTCTAAAATAGCCCTCATAATAGCCGGATAATATAATTCCTGGGTATCATCTATTTCATGCCTGCCCGGTACGCCGCCTGTATGATAATGGGCGATATATTGATAATTTTCCCGGATGGTACGAATAATATCACCTTCCATAATCTGCATGTGATAAATATCATACAACAGCTTGAAATTTTCGGAATCAAGCTGCTTGCAAAGCTCCACACCCCACGCAGTATGATCGCACATATATCCTTTATGATCTATCTTGCTGTTCAGCAATTCCATTACCACCGTAACGCCGTTTTTTTCTGCAACAGGTAATATCTTTTTTAATCCGGTTACACAATTCTTTAGCCCTGTTTCATCATCCAAACCATTACGCCTGCCGGAAAAGCAGATTACATTTTTAAATCCGTATTTTGCAATCACGGGAATCTGTTCCGTATAATTTTTGATCATGATATCGTGATTCTGGAGATCATTCCAACCTTTGTATAGACCCAGATCACCTCCATAGCACATAGCGCAATACAACCCATGTTTTTGAGCTACCGGAAATTGCTCCGGCTGCAACAGATCAATGGCGGTAAGTCCGGCCCTTCTTAAATCATCACAGAAAGTATCCAACGGAATACTTTGATAGCACCAATAGCACGCGGATTGATGAATGTTATTCCTCAATTTTACCGTCAGACTCTTTTTAGATTTTGCAGAGCCTAACACAGAAGGAGAGATACCTGCGATAGCAGAGCCTAACATAATATTTTTAATAACTTTCCTTCTGGATACAGGCATACATTAAAATGGTTTGCGCCGAAAAGTAGTCCATTTCCGTGAAAGTCCAAAATATTATCAGGAAATATTTAAAATTTTTAATAAGGGGCGTTCATACAATGAGATTACAATGTCAGCATACAGTTAGCCTGGACCCAACCTTCCTTACCGTCAGACAGTCTTATTTTTCGCCATGGACCCACTTCATCTGTAATCTTTACTTTCAATCCTTCATGAATGACTAATAGATCAGCACTGCCGGAATCAGGAGCAGCCTTCATCTGTTCATCCGGTAAAACGATGATAGCCAGATCATGATGGCTTCTATGATACCAGGAACCAACAGCTCCTGACAAATAAATGCAAAACAAAATTGCACAGAGGGCTACTAACCATTTAGTCCAACGGGGAGCAGGTTTTCTAAGCAATCGCCATCCTGTAAAAAATATCAGCAGCCAGAAAAAAATAATGCTTCCCGCCATCCATCCGTTAGGCTGATGGAAATAAAGCATATTGTGCCACCAGCGGATAAAAAACAAAGTGGGTAGTTGATCTATTTTACTCGATATTTTTTGTCTGGCGAGCGCCAGATTATTTTCAATAACTTCATTCCCCCCGGACTGTTGCAACGCTTTTTCAAAATAATAAACCGCATAGCCCAAACGGCCGGCTTTATAATTGGCATTCCCTGCATTATAATATAATTCAGGATTCACATAGCCTTCATCCGCCAACTGTTGATAGAGGTGAGCTGCAGAATCGTATTGTTGTTTCTGATAAAGCTGATTGGCTTCCTCAAAGATTTGCTGGGCAGAAACAGGATTACCCTCTTCTGTTGATTGGGAAGATGCATATTTATAAAAGCACAGCATACAGGCCGATGCGACGATATAGGAGGATAATATGGAAGCTTTAATTCTCAAACGATTTATTTTTTAAACTGTTCTTCCAGATGAGTGACCACCTCCAGCGCATTCTGATAGGTTGTCTTCATTTGCTTGCGCCCTTCTGAACCTGCATACAGCGCCATTTCACAATTATCCAATAATTCAAAAAGTTTTTCAGGTGTGTGGCCATTCACTTGTTTTTCAAGAAGCTTTTCCTGCGCTTTTTGTTTGCTTAATTCTGCGTAAGGTATATCAAACTTATCGCACAGATAACCCCATACTGCCTGCGAAACTTCCCCATAAAATTCTTTTGGTTTATTTTCTTGTAAAAATTGGTTTGCGCGGCTTAAACGTTTAAGTGCTACCCGGTTAGCCCGCTTATTTTTTAATAACACCCGGTTGGACTGAAGGGTATCATTCTTCCTTTTTAACAGATATAATATAATAAGTATTGCTAAAGGAATGATTAACAAAAGCCAGTACCACCAGGTACCGAATCCTAACAATCCTGCTTTGCTCCATGCCAGTTTGCCGTCCCGGATCGGCTGAAGAATTCCGTTTCCTTCTGAAGCATAATTGACGTTGTTGCCATTCTGATGGCCGCCGGGTGTAATATCTAAAGCAAAAGCGGAAGTTTCAATTGTTTTATATTTTTCTGCAGCAGGATCAAAGTAGGACAATTTAATAGGAGGTATGCTGAAATCTCCTGCAGATTTTGGCATGAGCACATAAGTAAATGTCCTGCTGCCACCATAAGGATTACTGTTTGAGTTAATGTTATCAGTGACAGTGGGGGTGTAATTATCAAAGTCGCTTGCCAGGTCAACCTGGGGTGGAGATAGTAAAGAAATATTACCTGTTCCACTGATGGTAACCTTTAATGTAGCTGCTTCATTAGTGTTGAATTTTGTTTTATCCAATGAAGCATTAATGGTGTAAGCTCCGACAGCGCCCGTAAAATCCGCGGGTTTGCCTGCTTCAGGTAATGGTTTCACATGAATCGTAACCGGCTTGCTGGAAGTATTATAATTGTAGTCGTGATAAGTGACATTGCTGCCCCCCAAAGCCTGTTGAAAGAAAGGATCGTTTCCAAAGGCGCTTTTGAAGAAGGGATCGTTCATCATATCATCGAACGGATCATGATTACCCTGTTGTTTTTCCACCTGATACAATCTGACGGTATTGTCCACCTCCGCAGGGTCTAATTCAAGCGTCCCCGATTGCAGGGGAAACAACATCGTTTTACGAATAATAAATACCTTAAAAGGAACGCCGTTTACATCCTCTATGGAGGCCTGAGGTGGATAAGGGAGCTTTACATCGTGGGAAGAAAAGCCGGTAAAAGCAGGAACCTTCGTTACCTGGGAGGATGTCGGGAGACAGGTGAAAAGTTTATAGGTTGCCGTTATTTGTTGCCCGGCATACACATTAGTTTTATCCACATCTACCTTCACGAAAACATTTTTCTTTATTTTCTCCATCGGATTCTCCCCATTCCGGAGTATCCCGGGCTGAGCCTGAAGTTGTCTTTGCATAGCAGGCGGGGCAAATCCAAACGGATTAGGAGCAGATTGGGGCTGATTATTTTGATTTTGATTGTTGGAGGAGCCTGCATATCCTCTTTCCACATGAATGGTTATGGGATTTGACTGCATTGGTTCACCATCCACCCGTGCGCTCGCACCGGAGATAGTAAACCTCCCTTGTGCATTTGCCTGAAGCGTAAAGTCATAAGAAATACGCTGGCTTACCTTTCCATTGATAATGCTGGTGGATTGGCTTTGTGATTGTGACAGTACCTCGAATCCACGGAATGACGGCGCCTGAAAGCCGGATATACGCGAAGCATCATGAATAGTAAACTGAATCCTGAAAGGCTCTCCAACGTCCACTTGAGTGCTGCTTGCGTTAGTGGTAAATTGTGCTCCCTGTGCATGAAGCGCAACGATGCCTGTCAGCAAGCATCCCATAGTTAATAACCACTTTTTTAACACCTTTTCCATAAACACATGCAAATTTATCTAATCTGCTTCCAGATTTACATGGGAGACGGGTTAAAAGTTAGTTAAAAAGCTTGCTGAAAGCGAGTATTGGCATGTTTAGCCGGAAAGTTGTTAAATATCTCCTAAAATAGGTCTTAGAATAATATCTTCTACCACTGTTTGTGACGCTAAATGATAAGCAGCCCACACCATATCTGCAATGTCTTCCGGCTTCATCATACGATCTTCCGGTCCATCAAAACCCTCCCATGAATCAGTGAGTGTGGGGCCGGGACATACAGCCGTCACTTTAATTCCGAAAGGCTTCATTTCTTCACGAAGGTTTTTGGAAAAACCCAGCAGCGCAAATTTGCTGATGCTGTAAGAACCGCCATTGGGATAAGCACGCAGGCTGGCAGTCGAACATATATTAAAAATATGTCCCTGTTTATGGGCAATCATCAGGGGCAGCAGCGCTTTGGTAAGATGATAAGCACTGTATAAATTCACTGCCATCGTATGTTCCAATACACCTTCTTTTTCTTCGTAAATACTGCCCGGAATAAAAATACCTGCATTGTTTATCAGTACATCCACCTGGTCAAAAGCATGCTTTACTTTATTGGCAAATGCAATGACTTCTTCTTTTTGACTAACATCTACGACTTCTGCAATAATGCCTGCATGGTGATTGATTTGCAATAATTCATTTTTTGCCTTCAGAATCCGCTCTTTTTGCTGCGAGCAGATAGCCGCATTCCATCCCTGCGAAATAAACTTGGCTGCTATTGCTTTTCCAATGCCTCGGCTGGCGCCTGTGATGACGATGTTCATAATGCAAACTTAATAGAAAAATGATTGACGATCCGCTTATGTACAACAAAAGTAATAGAACCCGCCTATGCCGGTTCCATTTTTTTATCTGCATTATGGGCGGTGTCCCCGAAAGGTTCACAGAACTGTTTTGTCCGTAAGGACTCTCCATAGGAGTTCTGTAAGCCTTTGGAGGAGAATTCTTTGGATAATCAGCATACTGAAATCTCTGAAAGGAGGAGTCCTACAGACAAAAAGATTCAGTTCTTTCGTTAGCTAAACAGCACTGATTACTCAATGAGTAATCATTATTTCCACGCCTTATCCAAAAACCTTATCCAGTTCTTATACATAATATTTTCAATATCCTTTTCAGTATATCCACGGATTTTCAAAATATCCGGTATTTTCTGCAGATCAGCGATGGTGCCTATATCTTTAGGACATTGCTCTCTTCCATATCCGCCATCCAAGTCAGTTCCCAATGCGCTGTGCAAAGAATTACCTGCCATCTGGCAGATGTGATCGATATGATTTACTACGTTTTCAAGAGAAACACCGGTATTTTCGGGTGTACTTTTGCCACGTTCCCATCCGGGTATAAGCATCCAGGCATCAAAGGCAGCGCCAATAACAGCATCTCTTTCAAGAAGCGCGTTAATTTGCTCATCCGAAAACTGGCGGTTGTGCGGAACTAAAGCCCGGCAATTATTATGGCTGGCCCATACAGGACCGTTAAAATTCTTTAATGCTTCCCAAAAGCTTTCATCACAAAGATGAGTGGCATCCAGAATGATATTTAATCTTTCCATTTCTTTCAGCAGCTCCCGGCCCTTTTGTCCGAGGCCTCCGGTTGAATCCGTCCCATAAGCGTACACTCCCGGCCCGTAATGTGCCGGGCCTATGGCACGGAGGCCGTTCTCGTAATTTTTTTCAAGATAATGCATGTTGATGATGGAATCGGCGCCTTCAAGGCTCAACATATATCCGACAGGTAAATGATCGGTATCTTTTGCATTTTTCCATAAGGAAATATGTTTTTGTAATTCGTCTTTTGTTTTTATCTGTATCATCTCGCCTTTCTCTTCCATGGCGCGATACCATGCAAGCTGCCCACGCGTTTGCGCCCATGCCTGCTCCTGAGAATGCCAGCCGTGCAACGGATTGCCTGGTTTTACAAACCGTGCTATCATCGTCCCGACGCATAAGCCTACACGCCCTTTCCTCATTTCAGCAAGAGAGACGGTGCCTTTCCCTCTGTCAGGCTGGTCAGTGAGATGTTTTTCACGTTCACGAATAGAGGTGATGGATTGCGTCAGATCCCGGTTCCATTCCATTGCATTCATGCTTAAATCAAGATGAGCGTCAAAGATAAGCTTGGTCATGAAGTGTATTGTTTAAAAGCTGTAAGATTGTAAAGGTATGAGATTCTTGATTTATAAGGGGCATCTC
>SCQV01000500.1 GCA_004299085.1 Chitinophagaceae bacterium
AAACTTTGTGGGGGAATCATAAAATATTCCATGTCGCGAACCGGGCTTCGGTCAGACTGTCTATGTCCTAAAGTTATCTCTTTTAATGTTCGATTTCCCCAATCGTGAATAACTTTGTGGCACAAAATTTATCACGTATGCTCCTTAACTAAACGGCCAATCATTAAAAATACGTACTTTGGAGTTCGTTTAGTAAAATATGAGATTACGCCATTTTACTATATCGTTTGCAATAGTCATTTTTGCCTCCTGTTCCGTATTCAGACATACCGGAAAAAGGGGGCTGTTGATCGAATCAAATAAAAAAGCACTCCCCGCGAAGTTCGTCACGGCTATTCCATTCGTTCAGTTCACCGGCGGCGTGATAATAGTACGGGCAAAGATTAATGATGATCCCGATACGCTGAATTTCATCCTTGATACCGGAAGCGGGGGTATTTCATTAGATTCAACCACTTGTGTGCAATTAGGCTTAAAATCACACCCTTCCAACGAATTTATCCGGGGCATCGGTGGCATCAGGCCCCTATTTTTCGCCGGTGACAATACGCTGGTCCTTCCCGGATTACGGATTGACAGCCTCAATTTCCATATCAGTAATTATGATTTTATCAGTTCCGTTTATGGTGTAAAAATTGATGGTATTATCGGGTATAGCTTTTTAAAAAGATATATTGTCAGTGTAAATTATGACAGCATGAAGCTGTACGTTTATACGCCGGGGCATTTCAAATACGGACGGGGGGGGGAGTTACTGCATCCGTTTATTCACAATATCCCGGTCATCAATGAACCGATATGGAACAGAAAGGCGGTGCATACCCGTTATTATTTTGATATGGGGGCCGGCTTATGCCTGATGCTTTCAGACAAATTTGCAAAGGACAGTTGTCTTTTTTGCAAGCCAAACCAGCGCAGGCACAAATTCGTAAAAAGCGAGGCGCAGGGGCTTACCGGAAAAATAGAGATGACGCAAACCGTCATCCAGGGATTGAAAGTCGGGAAATATTATTTTCATCACGTGCCCACCTACTTATTTGACGACGTAAGCAATGTGACGGCCTATCCTTTTTTAGGCGGCCTTATCGGAAATGATCTGCTGCGCCGGTTCAATGTAACGCTCAATTATCCTGAAGATCAGATTTACATTGAACCCAACGCTCACTTTTTTGATCCGTTCGATTATTCCTACACCGGAATGGCGATGTATTTTATAGATGGCCATGTGATGATTACAGACGTAACAAAAGACTCTCCGGCGTACAAAGCAGGTGTCAAGCCTGGAGACGCGGTATTAGGCATTAATACCAACTTCAGCAATAACATTCAGGAGTACCGCGAACAACTGAAAGCAACCGGAAGCAGGGTGCACCTGATCATATCCAGAGATGGCGTCGTACAGGATATCCGGTTGCCAATAAAAAGTATTTTATAACGTTTCTAATGCTATGCTCCTGCAAAAGATTAACGGTATAATGCTGATGTGGCTATTCATGATAACCGGAGCTTACGGCCAACGCCTTCATCCTGAAAAGCCGCTGGAGGTTATTCATTTCCACTTTAATGGTTCACAGATATTAATCCCCTTAACTATCAATCACGGAAAAGATACGCTGCATTTTTTGTTTGACAGCGGATGTGAAATCAATTTGTTGTCTTTGCCTGTAGCCGGCAGGATGGGATTAAACGGCGGCACAGATGCGGGACTGAGCGGATGGAGTAATGAAATGACTTATATGCCGCAAACGCAAACCAACTCGCTCAATATAGGAAAAATCAGTATTCCGGATCCGGAATTTTATCTGGAAAGCCTTGCCGGCGCAACGATGGATGGCATACCCGTGGATGGCGTCATTGGATACGACCTGTTAAAACGATATATAGTGAAAATAGATTTTGAAAATAAAGAAATGAGCCTCTACCCGGGCGGAAAATTTCATTATCCGCCTGGAGGAGAATTGCTGAAGCTGGGAATGAATTATAGAACGCCGACTGTTCAAGGCACGCTTGTCAATAACCAGGGACAACCTTTTACCTCCACCTATCATCTGATCACCGGTGGTAATTTCGGATTATTGCTGAACGGAAAATTTGTAGAAAAATATGCGCTGGATAAAACATTAACGATTACAGGAAAAGTGACCCGTCATGACTTGCTGCAACCCATTACTTATACGGAATGCATCGCTCCCTCTTTTAATGCCGGCAATTACAAACTATATCAGTTGCCCGCGCTTTATTCCTCCAAAGTAAATGACACCGCACCGGATAAAGAAATTGCAGGCGCCATTGGTGCGGAGGTGTGGAAACACTTTACCATGATCATTAATTTACCCGAAAAAGAATTGTGGCTGGCGAAGAATAAATAAATCCTTTGTTTTATCCATTACCATTCAATAATTATTTATTGAATTATGTAT
>SCQV01000501.1 GCA_004299085.1 Chitinophagaceae bacterium
TTCCGTTGCCCATGTTGAGGGAGAACCGGTTGTACAAGGTGAAGCGTTTACTTCTGATGCGGATGAAGCATGGAAACAATATCCGGGTTCCATGAAGAATCAGGGAGATTGGGCATTCGCGACCGGTATTAATCGTTTTTATTTTCACACATTTGCTCACAAGCCGTTTGCGGACTCTATACTGCCCGGTATGACCATGGGTCCTTATGGCGTTCATTGGGACCGGAAGCAAACCTGGTGGCCGATGGTTTCCGCTTACCACCGTTATATTTCCAGGTGCCAGTATCTCTTACAACAAGGGAGGCCGGTTGCAAACATTCTCTATCTGACGCCAGAAGGTGCTCCGCAAGTATTTCAACCTCCGGTATCTGCCATGACGGAAGATTCAATTCTTCCTGACAGGAAAGGATATAATTTTGACGGTTGCTCTCCTAAGCAACTATATAAAGCTACGGTAAGAAATCATGCTATTGTTTTTCCATCAGGAGCCTCCTATCAATTGTTGGTATTGCCGGATATTAAAACAATGACTCCTGCGCTGCTTAAAAAAATAAGATCATTGGTTGAAGATGGAGCTGTCGTTGAGGGGCGGCCACCACTCAAGTCGCCAAGCTTGTCAAGTTTTCCTGCATGCGATGATACAGTGAAGGCATTGTCAACGGAATTATGGGGGAAATTACAATCATCTTATTCACAAACTTCTCATCAATTTGGCAAAGGAAAAGTGATATGGGATGGCGCCACGAAGCTTCAAAAAGCGGATACGCTCTATCCTGATTATAATACCACTGCGGCTATATTAAATAAAATAGGGATACAACAGGATTTTCAGACCATCGCTCCCATTCGCTATACTCATCGGACTGCTAAAGACTGGGATATTTATTTTGTAAGTAATAGAACGAATGAAGACGTAAAAGCCGATTGTATTTTTCATACAAAAAAAGGAGTGCCTCAACTTTGGGATCCTGTCAATGGTAAAATAAAGATGCTCCCCCGATTTTCAACAGATGATAATGGAAATACGACCATACCATTACAATTTGAAGCTTATCAAAGCTACTTTATTATATTTGCAAAAGGGCAGAACAGAAGTTCTTCTCATGAAAAGAATTTTCCTGCCTTTATTGAAACAGCTACTCTGAATGGCCCGTGGGATGTATCTTTTAATCCGAAGATGGGAGGGCCGAAGCAAGTCACATTTGATTCTTTAGCGGACTGGACAAGTTATCCGGCAAAAGGGATCAAATATTATTCAGGAATAGCGGTATATAAAAAGAGCTTTAATTTCTCAGGCATTAATCATTCAGGTAAAAAAGAGAGGATATTCCTTCATCTCGGAGAAGTAAGAGACATGGCTCATGTATGGCTCAACGGAAAGGATCTAGGCATTGTGTGGACAGCACCCTGGAGAGTGGATGTTACAGGAAGTATAAAAAGAGGAAATAATCAATTAAAGATTTGTGTTGCCAATTTGTGGCCCAACCGGTTGATTGGCGATCAGCATTTGCCTGATGACGGAATAAAGGACGGCAAATTTCCGGCATGGTTTTTAAAAGGAGGAAAAAGAATTAGCGGAAGATATACTTTCTCTACCTATAATCCTTATACCAAAGATTCGGCGCTGTTTCCTTCCGGGCTTCTGGGGCCGGTAACCATTCAGTTACAGGAGCATGAGTGAAATGGCTAATAACCTGATTTAATGGATTATATTGGCAAAAGATAATTAACTCCATATACAGGGATCAGCGAGGAAGGATGTAGTAAAGAAGAAAATATCCCACCTGATAAGAACCTCAGGCTGGATTAACCCAAATTTTTCAGTAGAAAAATTTGCCTCTGGCTGACGAAAAATCCTACGGATTTTTGTCAGGGTTAACCCCGACAATGCCCTTTGGGGGCATTCGTCAGCCCTTTGGGCAGATTTTGCAGCCCAACTGTAAAATCTGGGATTAATAAGAGCTGACAGTGGTTGGCTAATCTGACTTCATCTTTAGAATAAATACTAACCAAATAGTTTTCCCAGATCCTCAAATCTCGTATTTAAGTGTAGTCGCATGGCGGTGCGAAATGCGTCCGGAGATCCATGAGTTAATATTTCTACCAGAGCCGCATGCGAAATGATCTGGCGGCGCTTCCAATTCTTACTTCTGGAATAGGTTACGAATAAGGTATTTAACAGGTTCTGAAAAGCTCTTAAAGTTTTGTTGCCTGAAATTTTATACAGGGTAGTATGAAATTGAATATCCAGCTTTGCCAGTTTCTCAAGATCCGATGTGTCGGTTGCTTCTTCTTCATGTACTATTTTTTCCAGTTCCAGAATGGATTCTTGTGTTTTTCTAAGAAAAATAAAATCAGCCATTCCTATTTCTAACATGATTCTTACTTCGTACAGATCTTTAAGTGATTCTATATCTAATTTCCCTGAGTTAACAATAGTTTTTACCCCATAAAACATGTTGGGTGATGTTAATACTGTTCCACGTTTCCTTTTGGTCTCAATAAAACCCATGATACGGAGTCCACTAAGCGCTTCTCGAATGACCACTCTGCTCACACCTAAAATTTGCGAAAACTCATTCTCCTTGGGCAATACATCTCCTAATTTATAGCCGGAATCAGTTATATAAGTCAATAATTTCTGCTGGGTTTTCTCTGTCAATGTGATTTCCTTATTCATAATAAATATTATTTATTACCGCAAAAGTATCAAAATTAGATATTTTAAAAAAGTTATTTTTCAAGAGATTGAAAATCAATATGTAGTATTTATTGTTAAAATTAATTCTAATAAATACTACAATATATCAAAATAAGCACTATCTTGTGCCGTAATTAGCTAAATATAGCATAATAAATATTATATATTATTTGATAGAAATTAATTCTATTTCCTGAAAGTAGATAGTAATATATATGATATAATAAATTATGGAACAATTAAAAACACATATATGAAAAGGGTCATTTTACTTTTAAACCGGATTTTGCTATCCTTGGTATTCTATGCTGGTCTCCTTTTAGCGACAGTTTCTCCTTCTGTAGCCCGGAATTCGAATTATTTTCAATCCGTAAAAATTAAAGTCCACGGCATCGTTACAGATCAATCCGGAAATCCGCTTCCTGGCGTTACCATTGTCGAAAAAGGAACGCAAAACGGAACCACCAGCGATAACAAAGGAGGATATATTATTACTGTCAACGACAATGCTACTTTGATTTTTACTACCCTGGGCATGGAGAAACAGGAAATAAAAGTAAACGGGAGAGAGAAGATTAATGTAACATTAAAAGGGAGTGTAACTCGTTTAAATGAGGTGGTGGCAGTTGGCTATACTAACCAAAGTAAGCGAGATGTAACGGCATCTGTCGCGACATTAGGCCCGGGGCAGATGAAAAATACGAGTAATCCAAATCCTCTACAAGCGTTACAAGGGAAGATTGCCGGATTGTCGTTGCCGATTCAGTCAGGCCAACCTGGGGCCGGAGCTAATAATATCATTATACGTGGTGGCACAGGACTCAACGAATATGGCACGGGAAACGGCAATAGTGGTGGCCAGCCATACGGAAGTATTAATAGCTCCACCCCTTTGGTGGTTGTGGATGGAGTTTTCCGAAATATAAATGACATTAACCCGGATGACATAGCCTCTGTTCAAGTAATGAAAGATGCTGCTTCTACAGCTATTTACGGTGCCCGCGGGGCAAACGGGGTTATCGTCATTACAACTAAGACCGGTGAGTTTAACACAAAGCCAACTGTTACATTAAATTACAGGCATACCTGGGAAACACGAGCAAGGAAATATGATTATTTAAATGCCACACAGTATTTAGCATTAGCTAGAACAACGGTTGAGAATACGACGGATCCCTTGCCGAAAAATAATCTTCTTAACAATGGAGGGTTTTCTGCCGGCACAACAGTCTATTCAGATCTGAGCCAGTTTGAGAATTCAATTTATCTTACTGCTTTATATGACAATATTGTAAGTATAGGAGGGCAAGGCTATGTTAATAATCTATTGAAACAAGGCTGGCAGGTGATGGATGACCCGATAAACCATGGCACCAAACTACTTTATAAGGATAACAATTATCAAAATCTCATTTGGAAAACAGGGCAAAGTGACAATTATAATCTTGGAGTCAGCGGGGGTAGCGCTACAGCGGACTACCACGTGTCCTTAGGATATGAGCACCAGGAAGGTGTTTATATTGGCACTGATTATACAAGATATAGTGCTTTGGGGAATTTTAACTTCAGGGTATCAGATAATTTTAAACTTCACGCCATGGTTAACTATTCAAATGAGTTACCTAATTACGTGAATGCTTACCAAAACGAATTGACCCGTGGTACCAGGTTAACTCCTCTTATTCGTCTATTTTATCCCAATGGTGATCCCACCATGGGCGAGGTAACGAGCGCCCCTAATCGGCTGCATACTGTCAGATACGATCATACTCATGTCTCCACTGAAATTTTAGCTTCCAGGGTAGAGGGTGATCTTACAATTGTTAAAGGGTTACATTACAGACCGGCCATTTCCTATTTAATAAATGATTACAGCTATATTTTTCATCGTGATGCCTTCCCAGGTAATGTCCAGTTTAGTGCTCAACGGCAGAAAACGGAAGAGACGGAGAATTCCCGCCAGTTAATGATTGATCAGATTTTTCAGTACGATTACTCTTTGAACAATGACCATCATTTTTCAGTATTGGCTGGTTTCAATTATACAAGAAACTCTGACTTTGATGTTAATATCGGTTCAAAGAATGCTGTTAATGATTATATTGTTACCATTGATGAGCCACCTATAGGGACCTTAAACGGGCAGACAATTTCCAATGTAACGGGCTTTAATTCGAGTTTGGGAGAAACCATTTCTGCAAGTTATTTTGGGCAGCTTAATTATAATTTTAAAAATAAATATCTGTTTAGCGCCGCTATCCGGAATGATGGATTTTCAAACTTTGCACCGGAAAATAAATACGCCTTATTCCCTTCTGTTTCTGCCGGATGGAATATTGATCAGGAGTCCTTCTGGAAAATAAAAGCCATCAGCTCTTTAAAGTTGCGTGGAAGTTGGGGAACTGCGGGCAGCAGTGATTTAACGCTGGCTGATACCTATGGTGATTATCTCAGTACTGTTTATGCACAAAATCCGGGTATCTTAAGAGCAAATCTTGCTAATCCAAACTTAAGGTGGGAAAAAACGGAAACGACTGATATAGGTTTAGATGCTGGTTTTCTTCAGGATAGAATTACCCTAACCGTTGATTTCTATAATAAGTTAACAGAAGACAGGTTGGCAACTAAGCCGCTGCCACATGAAGCGCCATTCACGACTATTCCGTTTAACAATGGCACGATCCAAAATAAGGGAGTAGAGGTCGAATTAGGTGGCACACCGTTGAGCATTGGTAAGTTTTCGTGGAGGGCTAATTTTACTTTTGCTTACAACCACCAGCTTATTGTTAAGCTTCCGTTTGACGGACAGCCTCAGAATCGCCAGGGAGGAACCTTAGTTTATGACCCTAAGTTAGGTAAAGATGTCATGGAAGGTGGGTTCGCAGAAGGAGAACGGCCTTTTGGCATTTGGGGATATAAAGTGGTAGGAGTTTTCCCTACTGATTCGGCAGCGGCAGTCTGGAATAAAACTGAGGTTGATGAAAAAGCCTCTCCACTTGGTATAAAGGTGGGTAAACATGCAGGTGATTTTCAGTTTGCGGATCTCAATCATGATGGTGTAATTGATACTAAGGATGAAGTATTCTTAGGCTACGCTACGCCGGATATAACCGGAGGGATGCAAAATACCTTTATTTACGGGCGATTTACGCTACGCTTTAATGTGGACTATGCCACTGGGTTTATCATTGAAAATGGCGCGCTTGCAAGGTCACTCGGACAAGGGCGTGCCTTTAATGAGGGAGCACCAGCCGAGGCATTAGGAAATGATATATGGCAAAAATCAGGTGATGTGGGAAAGAAATATGCCCGGTTCTCTTTTGCGGATTATGATTATGGTCAGCGGAATTACCTGCGTACCTCTCCTATCGGGACGAACAATGGATATGGTTCTGACGTGTCTGCTATGGTTTCAAAAGGTAATTTCCTCGCTTTCCGGGAGGTTTATCTTTCTTATGAGTTCCCTGAAGCGCGTTTAAAAAAGATTCATGTTTCAGGATTAAATATATATGGCAGTGTTTATAATATTGGTTACCTGACGGCCTATAAGGGGCTTAATCCTGAGACCTACACCGGATTTGACGATGGAGGTTATCCGCGCCCGAGACAATTTACTTTAGGAGCCTCTCTCAAATTTTAAAAAATTATTCACTTTATATATCAATTTTTATGAAAAAGATATGCATGCTTATTATGATGGCTGGGGCTTTATTTACAATTATGAGTTGTAAAAAAATACTGAATGTAACGCCCCAATCGGAAATAACCGGCCAGGAATATTTTAAAAATCAAGGTGATTTTCAGCCTTATCTGACAGGCATTTACACCGAGATGCGCAGTTTTGCCAATAATGTTACCTATGGAGAGGAGCGTAGCGAGGAACTTATACCGGCTTCAAATTCGCGCTTTTCTACTGCATGGTCTCAGATTTTGAGTCCGACAGTGGGTGCGCTGGATTATAGTTCCTGGTATGCCGCGATCGGTAATTGTAATTTACTTCTTTCTCAGATAAAATCTTTTCCTTTTACCTCGGACTCTACTAAAAACAGGATTGAAGCTGAGACCTATTGTTTGAGGGCCTATTTCTATTTCTCACTGTTACGTATAATCGGAGATTGTCCTTTGATGTTGCAATCCATTTCTAATGCCAGCGTGCCCTTGTTACCCCGATCCCCAGCCAAAGATGTCATGCAGCAAGTATTGAAAGATCTGGATACAGCCATCTCTCTGTTTCCTACGACAACGTATATATCCAAATACACTTTCTCTTATGGCGCCGCGAATGCACTAAAGGCTGATGCCAGTTTATGGAATGCTAAAGTGCTTGGGGCAGGGGTAACAGGCTTTAATGATGCTGTTACAGCAATAACGGATGTGGAAAAAACGGGAGTTTCTCTATTACCCAATTTTGGAGATATAACTACCAAGCGAGCTAACAATGAGATCATTCTTGCCGCCTATTATAATAGAGATGAAACAGGAAATAATTATGCTGTCAATGCCTTACCTTTTCTGAGTATTGTAACAGGAGCCGCCAATATTGATAGTATCCCCTACTGTTTAACTTCCAGTTACGGCCAGGGTGCGTACCAAATCAGTCCACTTTCAAGGGCACTTTTTACCAATCCTAACGATAAGCGTATTCCCTATACTTGGGTACAGGAACGGGACGGTAATACTAACACCTTTGCCTGGATAACTAAATATCCCGGCAATGTATATCCAAGTGTTGGAAGAGTTCCTGATAACGATATTATAATTTATAGATTGGGAGGTGTGGACCTGATGGCGGCTGAGGCTTATGCCGGACTTGGAAACAGTTCTATGGCGGTCCAATATCTGAATAAGGTTCGTGAACGTGCAGGAACGGGTGATTACAGTGGCCCTACCGATACGGCTACCTTGGAAAAAGAAATATTGGATGAACGAGGCAGAGAACTGTTCTTTGAAAACAAACGCTGGTACGACTTAGTACGCTTTTATGAAGGAGGCACTATAAATATCTATAATTATATTCCTAATTTAATTGGGAAAACGACTCCTATCTATTGGCCACTTTCGATAAGTGTTTTGTCGAATAACTCAAAACTTGTTCAAACGGAAGGATATTAATTTGCGGGGATTGTTTTAGAGACATTTCCATGAACTTACTTAATGATATTATCGGCTATTACGCAGAATCTATTTTATTAGATTGAAAATAAATTTTATATTTTAAAAGATATTAATATCAACAGTGGTTAATACAGAACAGTAAGAAAATAAATATTAGGAAAATAATTGGAATAATGGGTGTCCCAAATATTATCCAATAAAACTATAAAAAGAATTTATATACTAAAAACATAATTCATGACGAAGCGTACTGATTATTTTAATTATCGCCTATTGACGCATGAAGAATTAGCTCTCTTTGATCAGGATGGATATTTGATTTTAAAAAGCGTACTTACAACATCAGGACTCTCTAAAATGAGAGAAGAGTGCATGGCCGCTTGGAATAAAGAAAAGGAAACCTTCGATCCGGCAAAATCCTGGCTACAGAATTCTTTATTAGTTAATATCCATCATAAGTCTTCTACGATACGGAATTATTATTTTGAGGGGTCATTAGTGGATATTGCAGCCCAGATAATCGGTCCCAATATAAAAGGCGCTACTTCACAACTTACCTTTAAAATGAAAGGGAATACAAAACCATTTGGATGGCACCAGGATAATGGTTATGGAGAATTGGATCCTTATAATGCACTCACTACGCTTACCGCATTAGACGATGCAGATCAAGGTAATGGCTGCCTGTGGCTGATACCCGGTAGTCACAAGAGAGGACAGATTAAAGTTCGACAGACTGAAGAGCAAAAAAAAAGTCAATCAGAGATAGTTATAAACGCAGACGATTCGTTAGCACAACCAATGGAAATGAAGGCCGGGGATGTGCTTATATTTAATTGCTGGATGCTTCATAAATCAGATGGTAATTATTCAACGGAAAGAGATCGCCGCATTTTATTCCTAAGATATGCGGATGCAGATGCAGTAGAGGTATATAATGGCAGAAAACCAAGATTGGGCAGGTTAGTTAAAGGTTCAACAATCTATGAGCAAGTTAGAAATTTTGAAGCCAAGTTATAAGATATTAAAAGATAGGGGATCTCAAATGTGTAAAATGTTTTTTAAGAATCACTGCAAAATAATTAAACTGAATAGCTGCCTGATATTTATGATCATTTTTATGTTATTAAATGTCGGTAATGTTTCAGTTGCTCGTTTACGAGCACAAATGCTATCAGATACCTCTCAACAATTACATTATGTCTATCAAAAGGGAGAAGATGGATATGCCTGTTTCAGAATACCGGCGCTGGTTAGGACGGTGAAAGGAACTTTACTTGCTTTTGCAGAAGCAAGAAAAAATAATTGTTCGGACAATGGTAATATTGATTTGGTTGTGAAGCGATCTGAGGATAGTGGAAAATCCTGGGGGCATCTTCAGGTTGTATGGAATGACGAAGATAACACTTGTGGTAATCCGGCTCCTGTGGTAGATAGGAGAACGGGAGAAATTATACTATTAATGACTCACAATATTGGTAGTGATAAAGAAAAAGAAATTAGTCAACATACAAGTAAAAATACCAGAAGAGTATTTGTAACCCGTTCTGCAGATGACGGACGACATTGGACGCTCCCTCAAGATATTACTACAGTGGTAAAACTTGCCGGATGGACCTGGTATGCGACAGGCCCCTGTCACGGAATTCAACTCAAGGAAGGAAAATATGCAGGACGACTAATAGTACCTTGTGACCATGTGAAGTCGGATACGTCTTATTCTCATATAATCTATTCGGATGATGATGGGACAACGTGGCATCTGGGAGGATCTGCACCTCAGGGAAAATTAAATGAATGTACTGTCGCTGAGATTGGCAACGGGAATATCTTGCTTAATATGAGAAACTACAACAGAAGGTTCAAGTGCCGGATGCAGTCAGTTAGTACAGACGGAGGAATAACGTGGGGGCCTGTTTTTCCTGCGTCTCAATTGAAGGAACCCGTTTGTCAGGGCAGTATGCTTTCTTTTAGAATTAAAAGAAAATCATATTTATTTTTTGCTAATCCTGCAGATACATTGAAAAGACAGAATATGACTATTTATGTGAGTGATAATAAAGGTAAAAGTTGGAGAATGCTTTATCAGGTATATCGGGGACCATCTGCCTATTCTGATTTGACATCCCTTTCACAAGATAAAATAGCTATCCTATTTGAAGCGGGTAAAGAAACACCCTATGAAGGAATTGCATTTGAAGTGGTGTCCGTTAAACATCTTTTTTGATAAGAGAGTGCCCCATGTTTCTAAAGGAATTTCTTGGACAAAAACATTCGTGTTAATCCTGTTACAGTGTAAACAAGCATTAATTCAAAAATTGTACTATGGTTAAATTTAAAATTTTATGGATAGCGCTGACTTTATCATCCATAATGAATGCTTCTGGTAAAATAAAATTACCTTCTATCATTGGCAATGATATGGTGTTGCAGCAGCTATCGAATGTTCCCTTATGGGGAGAATCGAACTCCAATACCATCGTAAAGGTAACGACTTCATGGAACCATAAAACCTATAGAACACGCTCGGATGCTACTGGTCATTGGAAGATACGAATCAGTACACCGGAGGCAGGCGGGCCCTACAAAATTACCTTTGACGATGGTTCGGTCTTAACACTAAAAGATATTTTGATTGGCGAAGTATGGGTATGTTCAGGACAGTCTAATATCGAAATATCATTAGAGGGATATGGGAATACACCCATTTTACATGCAAATGATATTCTAATGAAAGCAGATAATCCCGATCTTCGCTTATTCCATGTACAAAGGGCTGTCTCCAATTCACCTTTAGCTGATTGTACAGGGGCATGGAAAATATCCACTTCTGAAAGTGCCAGTACATTTAGTGCTGTGGGTTTTCAGTTTGCTCAAATGTTGCAACATATTTTAAAAGTGCCGGTTGGGATAATAGAATCTGCCTGGGGGGGCACTCCCATTGAAGCATGGATGGATAAAAAAAGTTTACAATCTTTTCCTTATATTCATACACCCGTACCCAATGATAGCACTAAGCCTGATCGCTTGCGGCCCACCTGTCTTTTTAATGGGATGATAGCACCGATTGCAGGCTATGGAATTAAAGGGTTTCTTTGGTATCAGGGAAATGGTAATGTTACGCATCCAGGACATGTTTATGATTATGACAAATTGATGGTGGCTATGGTAAATGAATGGCGTAATTTATGGAAGCTGGATACTTTACCATTTTATTATGTACAAATTGCTCCGTGGAAATATGGAAAATACAGGGATTCTGTTCCTTACTTATGGGCAGCACAACAAAGAGCTCAAAGTGAAATACCTCATTCAGGCATGGTGGTAACTGTTGATATCGGAAGTCAATATACGGTTCATCCACCGGATAAAACTACTGTAAGCAAACGTCTGCTTTATTGGGCATTAGGAGATGCTTATCAGAGAAAGGGTATTGCTTTTGCAAGCCCTGTATATAAGAATATGGACATAAAAGGCAATGTCATCACTGTTACTTTCACTAATACGCCTCATGGTTTTACTTCTTGGGATAAGAGAATCAGTGGCTTTGAAATAGCAGGGGCTGACAAGATTTTCTATCCTGCAAATGCGAAGATTTACAGAAATTCCATAGAAGTGGAGAGCGATAAAGTCCCCGACCCCGTTGCTGTGCGTTATGCATTTAAGGATTGGGTGGTCGGAGATTTATACAATACTGAGGGTTTACCTGTGGCACCTTTTCGTACTGATAACTGGTAATAATAAATTAAATCATAACAATACGATTATTGAATTAAAAAGCATTTATAGACGGTTCCCCTTGAAGCATAGGAAGAATAATTGTTACTCAACTTACTTTTTAAGAATGTGATTTATACCTATTTAGTGTGGGGGAGAATTGTTTCAGAATAAACAGTAACAACTGCGATGGCTGAACATCATTTTAAATAATTAAAAAAATAGTTTATGCAACACTTTACCGGCTTAATGGCCGCAGTTTTCACTCCTTTCGATCAACAAGGAGATATTAATCTATCCATCATTCCTGATTATATTGATAAATTGGTTTCAGATGGATTAAAAGGAATATTCATTTGTGGAAGCAATGGAGAAGGCCCTGATATGAATATTGAAGAGCGCAAAGAGGTAGCTGAAGCCTTTGTAAGAGCGGCCAATAAACGTATTCAGGTATTTGTACATGTAGGACATAGTTGTATTAAAGATGCACAAGAATTAGCGGCACATGCTCAGCATATTGGCGCTGATGCAGTTTCATCTGTATCCTGTTTCTACTTTAAACCAAATTCGATTTCTAATTTGGTTGATTGTATGTCTGAAATTGCATGCGCTGCCCCCGATTTACCTTTTTATTATTATCATATTCCACACCTTACGGGATTAGATTTGGATATGCTGCAGTTTTTGCAATTGGCAGAGGAAAGCATACCTAACTTAGCGGGGATTAAATATACGGCCTCTAAGATTTATGAGTTTCAAACTTGTCTCGTCTATAAGCAGGGAAAATATAATATGCTTTATGGGATGGACGAAATGTTGCTTCCTGCTCTTGCAGTTGGTGCACAAGGAGCAATTGGTAGTACCTACACTTTTGCGGCTCCCCTCTATTACCAGATGATGGAAGCTTTTAAGGCAGGAGAATTTGAAACAGCTAAAAGGCTTCATCAGAATCTTATTAATATGATTAGGATAATTCTTAAATATCCTATGGTTTCGGGTCAAAAAGCAATCCTGAAAATGCAAGGTCTTGATTTGGGGCCATGCCGATTACCATTGCGGAACCTTAGTGCTCAGGAATATGAAGACTTAGAGAAAGAATTGAGAGAAGCAAAAATTCTTAATAAAGGAATTGTTCAATAAGTAAGTTTAAAAAGGAAAGATTATGAAAAAGAAAGCATTATTGTTAATATTTATGTTGTTCTGTCTTTATCAACTTTATGGGCAGCAAAAATGGTTATTCCAAACGACAGAGGTATTTAATGCTACAAAATTACATTATGCTACCACGCGTATCCCTGCCCTTGTTGTTACCAATAAGGGGACGTTGCTGGCATTTTGCGAGGCACGCTATTCTTCAAAGGGTGATTGGGCTTCGATTGATATATTAATGCGAAGAAGTACAGATGGTGGAAGCACCTGGTCAAAGCCTGCAGTAATAGCTCGTAGGGGGCCTATAGACAAGCCAACCAGCAATTCGGTCCCTATTGTTGACGAGAATGGTACTATCCATTTTTTATATCAACGTGATTATGCTCATTGTTATTACATACAATCGACTGATGATGGCCTAACTTGGTCTTCTCCTAAAGATATCACTGATGTCTTTAACAAATTTAAACCGGAATATAATTGGGCCGTACTAGCTCCTGGACCAGGGCATGGTATTCAATTAAAGAATGGCAGACTCGTAGTACCCGTATGGCTGGCCTCACCTAATTCTATTATTTCTGAAGAAAAACCTCGCCCTCATCGGCCTTCGTGTGTAGCTACCATTTATAGTGATGATGATGGGGAGACTTGGCAACGTGGTGATATAATAGCTGATAATGGTGATATTGCTGCCGGTTCGGCAGATACTATTATTAACCCTAGTGAAAGTGTTTTAACACAACTGAGTGATGGCAGGGTTATGATTAACATTCGTAGCGAATCGGGGCCACATCGTCGTCTGGTGGCTTATAGTCCGGATGGTGCTTCCCATTGGACCAAGCCATTTTTTGACCAAGCCTTATTCGAGCCAATTTGTATGGCAAGTATGATTAGTTTGAAAAGTCCCCTTGACAAAGATTATTTATTGTTTTGTAATCCTGACAGTAAGGATGACCCGGCCTCACAGCACTTATTGGCAAGGGAAGGAGGCAGACGTGAGAATCTGGTACTTAAATTAAGTGATGACCAAGGAAAAAACTGGCCGGTTGAAAAAGTGGTTGATCCCGGTCCAACAAGCTATTCAGATATGGCTGTTTCAAAAGATGGGATTATTTATATACTGTACGAGCATTTAACCGGATTTAATCATCCGACACCACAAATTATGCTGGCTCGATTAAACCTTTCCTGGCTGACAAATGGTCTGAACTAATATTGGTTGTTCTATTAAATGAAGAAGTATGGGAAATTTTAAAACTTCAAAAATCTGATGCTCACTGCTAAAACATTAATGGGAAATTGGGGTACATTATTGTTACCTATTGATCAGGATAATACTATTAGCTATAATAGACTTGAGGAAGAGATAAATGCTCTGGTTAAAGCAAAAGTTGATGGTATTTATTCAAATGGGACGGCTGGAGAATTGCACAATCAGACCGAAAGCGAGTTTGATAAGATCAATTGTTTACTGGCTGAGAAGTGTCATTTACATGAAGTTCCTTTCCAGATTGGCATTAGCAACCCATGCCCAGCTACGTCCTTAGAGAGGCTTAAGCGAAGCGTTGCTTTACATCCTGACGCATTTCAGCTAATTCTTCCGGATTGGGTGGTTGTCAACAGAAGGGAACAAGTTACTTTTTTTGAGAAAATGGCAGAAGCGGCGGAAGGGGTACCGCTTGTTCTATATAATCCTCCTCATGCTAAGACCGTTTTACGTCCCTCTGATTTTGCTGAACTTTCCGCAGCCATCCCACAGCTAATTGGTTTGAAAGTAGCACCTGCCGGTAATCGTTGGTATGAAGAAATGCGTAATTATGCTTCGGGCCTTGCAGTATTCTTGCCGGGTCATCACTTAGCCACAGGGGTTCGGGAGAGAGTAGCAGTAGGATCTTATTCTAATGTGGCTTGTCTGAGTCCGACAGGAGCACAATGGTGGTGGCAATTGATGAAGATTGATTTAGCAGCTTCTTTGGAAGTGGAAAAAAGGATACAGCAGTTTTTGTCCCGGTGTATTGAACCATTTATAAAAATAGGATATTCTAATCCGGCATTGGATAAGCTTCTTGCTGCAGTCGGCGGATGGGCACCTATAGGAACAAGGCTTAGGTGGCCCTATGACTGGATATCTGAAGCAGAGATTAATAATGTGAAAAAAGTTGCTTGCCAATTACTACCGGAATTTTTTACTTAAATTCCAATACTCAATTTATGTCGAATTTAAAAATATGTTTTTTGAATTAGGTGCTTAGTTCTCGTTAATCAGGGAATCATGGCATTGCCAAAACGACCTTAGGAAAATGACGTTAAGAAATTTGCAAAATGGAGCGTTAAACGGAAAATAAGAT
>SCQV01000502.1 GCA_004299085.1 Chitinophagaceae bacterium
GGAAACCAGGAAAAAACTGTAATTTGCCCTGTCAAGAATAAAAAATATATATAATGACAGACAATGAAATACTCGGCCCTCAAAGATTAGGGCCATTAACGCCTCTGGTTGGCGAATGGGAAGGTGATGTAGGCATAGACTTATCTTATCACAATAAAGATGATGAAACTTCAAAAACTTCTTATTTTGAAAAAGCCTGGTTTAAGCCCATTCCCGTACAGGAAAACGGGCAGCAATCTTTGGATGGGCTTACATACAAATTAACTGCATGGCGGCACGGAGAGGAAGCTATGGATCCGTTTCACGATGAAGTAGGATATCTTCTTTGGGATAAAAAGAACGGGCAGGTAATTCGTTCGGTGGTATTTGGCCGCGGAATAGCTATTATGGCAGGATCTGATGCAAAGGCACACGATAAAGAGATCCATTTCAAAGCAACTCCCGGTGACCCTTGCTATGGTATTCTTCAAAATAAGTACCTATTGGGGCGTGCAGAGCTAAAAAGTTTCGTAAGTACTTTCAAGTTTAATGAAGATGGTACTTTTACACATTCTTCTGATATTGTCCTTAAACTTGGCGCATTAAACGGGACTGAAATGCATCACACGGATATTAGTACCTTGCATCGTGTAAAACGGTATCACCCCAGCGCTGAATTTCAATAAAGACATATCTTGGAAGGCTTTAAAATAAACGGTACTATATTATTCTTTGTACCGTTTATTTTTTATGATTTTGTTTGCACGTTTCATCCCGGCATATTGTTTTCCGCGGAATGACAGAGCCAATTATTTCTTTGTTCAAATCCGGCTGCAAAATCTTATTTTTGAATAAAAATCAGAACAATGACAGAGTTAGGAATAGGTATGTTTGGAGACGTTCAAATCAATGAGAAGACGGGCTACATTCAGTCGTCTCAAAAGCGAATGGAAGAAATTGTGGAAGAAGTGAAATTGATGGATGAAGCAGGCATTGATTTCTTTGGGATTGGAGAACATCACCGGCCCGATTATGCGGTTGCTTCGCCTGAAATTTTACTGGCAGCGCTCTCCACTGTAACTAAAAATATAAAATTAGGAAGTGCGGTTTCTGTTATCAGCTCGGCTGATCCGGTGAAGCTTTATCAGGATTTCTCCATGATTGATTTGTTATCTAATGGTCGTGCCGAAATTATGGCGGGCCGCGGTTCCTTTATAGAATCTTTTCCTTTGTTCGGATTTGATTTAGAAGATTACGATGATTTGTTTGATGAAAAGCTGAGATTATTGCTTCAATTGAATAAAGGAAAGGTAGTAAACTGGAAGGGCAAATTCAGGAGTCCGTTAGTTGATCAGGAAATATATCCCAGACCACAACAAAAACAATTACCCGTTTGGGTAGCGGTTGGCGGAACACCTTCTTCTGTGGTCAGGGCTGGGAATTTAGGCTTGCCTGTGATGTTTGCTATCATTGGTGGAGATTGGCGGCATTTTAAACCGCTGATTGATTATTACAAGGAAATGTATTTGAAAAGTGGACATGATCTGAAAAAATATGAAGTGGGTGTTCACATGCATTCGTTTTTTGGAGAAAACAGCCGGGCAGTGGCAGAATATTATTATCCGTTTTATTCCACACAAATGGATAGAGTCGGACGTTCCAGAGGATGGCCGGCTTATCAGCGTGCACATTATAATGAT
>SCQV01000503.1 GCA_004299085.1 Chitinophagaceae bacterium
GTTGTCAGTTATCGGTTGTCAGTTATCGGTTGTCAGTTATCGGTTGTCAGTTATCGGTTGTCAGTTATCGGTTGTCAGTTATCGGTTGTCAGTTATCGGTTGTCAGTTATCGGTTGTCAGAAATCGTAGATCAGACATCAGAAAATCATAGATCACAGATCATACATCACAGATGAAATATGCCGGAAGTTAAGAACCGTTCAGCTTATTTTGAATATCATATTGAAAATAAATATGTAGCAGGAATGGTATTGACCGGCACCGAAATTAAATCATTGCGTGAAGGTAAAGCCAGCTTCAATGATGCCTATTGCTATTTTACTTCTACCGGAGAACTAATCGTTAAAAGTCTGCATATTGCAGAATATTCGCATGGCACATCTGCCAATCACGATCCTTTAAGAGAAAGGAAATTACTCCTGCAAAAAAAGGAACTACAGAAATTACAATCCAAATTAAAAGAGCGCGGATTCACGATTATCCCGTTGCGTCTATTTATTAATGAAAAGGGATTGGCAAAAATGGAGATTGGTTTGGCTAAGGGCAAAAAGTTATATGATAAGCGGGAAAGCATTAAAAAACGAGATACTGATCGGGAAATAAAAAGGCATTTGAACAGATATTAATCTGTGATCTGTGATTTATGATCTGCGATCTGTGAACATCGAATATTGCCCAGAGGGCTCCTTCGGAGAACATTGAACTTTGAATATTCTGTCCACTCCGAGAAGTCTAAACTCGCCACAAAGACACGAGGACACAAAGAGGCTGTCAAGTGTAGCTAATTGTTTTACAAGGCTTTGTAAAGCTTAGCGTCTTCGTGGCAAAATTGGCAAAGCTTATTTTTCATAGTGGACTCAACTTTAAACATTGAACATTCAATACCGTTTAGTTAAGGATGGGAAACAAAATTGTCATGGTGACAAAATCCTTAACTAAACAACATTGATTGATATGTGGCTTTTTCGGCATTTTGCTATAACCGTTCATGACTTATGTATAAAAGATTTCTCTTAAGAAATAATCATTTCCTTATTATTGGAGGAGCATTAATACTTTTGGTATTCATTGCTTCCTGTCATTCGCATAAGAAATCAACTTATTCATTTGATATAACTAAAAACAATACGCTATTAAGTAAGAATGATTCTTCTTTCAGAAAAGTCATTCTATTATCCAGTGGCAATGTCATCATTCTTAATGCCCGTTCAAAATTGTATAAGCCTGTTAATTCGCAAAAACCTACTCACGATTTTTCTTTGGACGGGGATGCATTTTTTGAAATATTTCCGTCGAAAGATACGCCCATCACCGTTCATACCGGGATGTATCATCTGATTACTTCCGGCTCTTTTTTCAGGGTGTATGCACATCAGCAAAATCCGGGACAGACGGTTAAAGTGCTTCGCGGAGAACTCATTGCAGAAAAAGCGTATCCATCGGATTTTCCTGATACGGAAATATTGCATGCGGGCGATATGGTAATGATTAATAATGAAATTGATCTGATGGAAAAGGAGGTCTTTGATACAACGGATTTGGCTGCATGGTTTCACGGAAATATTGTATTTAATAACACTCCGTTTAATAGCGCCATGCGAAAATTAGAGGATTGGTATGACGTGGAAATTGAAATAAACGGCCATGACCTGAATTTAGATGATAGCAGCTATAACATTACCGCCTCCTACCATGATCTCGGACTAAATGCTGTTTTAGATAGTCTTAGCCTGCAAAAGAAATTCCACTATACAATAGAAAAAGACAGGACGGAAATCAGTTTTTAGCTAATAGCGGCAAATATCTTTCTTCAACAATCTTCAGGTGATGCATTTGGTGTCCCACAATGGTAAATCCTAAAGATAACGGTGTCATTTCTGTATTTGAGCAGATACCTGTTCTTAAAAGCATTTCATCACTGAAGCTTTGATAAAGTAACAGAGTTGATTGCTTCACGGCTTTCAGCTCTGCTAACAAACTCCCCAAATCACGCTGGATAGGATTCCTATTTTTTATGAATAGTTCCTGATCAAAACCGGCTAACGGTGTTTTATCATTTCTGGATAACCGCAAAGCACGATATGCGAAGACCCTTTCAGAGTCAATAATATGTTGCAAGATCTGTGGAACAGTCCATTTACCCGGCTCATAAACGGAATCCCCTATTGATTGCAATCTTGGCATATTAAGATCATTGAGTTGTTGCATGCTTTTATCTAATGCCTGATTTAGTTCAATATCTTCCACCCGGTTAATATATACGTCAAAATGTGGCGGCATTGGATTAATAGATGATTTTTTCATTTGATGAATGGTTGAATGGTTATATTGTTGAATTGTTGAATGGTTGAATGGTTGAATGGTTGAATAGTTGAATAGTTTGACACAGGTTTTAACAGCAGATCCTGGAAATCATAGCTGAAATCTGTAGCTGGTGAAACTGCTTTCATCCTTGCCTCATAAATACTTCCATCAGGATTAAGGGCAAAGGTAACAAAAGCATCTGCACGCAATTCCCTGTCCCGCCAATGAACAATAAACGTATCATATTGCCAATGCACCATATCGCCTGTGAGGTCTGGGGTATGACCAAACTTCATTACCAAATGATTATTCTCTATGGTAATGCCAATATCTCCATACCAGTCATCATGATAAGCACCTGCATATTTAGTTAATAGTAATGACGGCCCCGCCGTAGAATCCCTTCCGGCATTTATTTTTTCAAGATATTGACCCACGCCTGATTCTCTTCTCTGTAATAATTTTTGATAGGAGCCAATCCAGTCATAAGCCGGCGCATACATATAATAATCTAAAATATGATTTGTGATGGCATCAAATGCTGCTCCTGATTCCTGATTGGTCAGCACGCAAATTCCTAATTTCAAAGTGGGAATCATAGTAACTTTGGAAACAAAGCCGGATAGGCCACCGGTGTGCCAGACCATTTTATAACCGCGATAATCCTGCAGAAAAAATCCCAATCCATAGCCATAAAAATTCATTTGTTCCGGCTTCAATATTTCAGGAAGAGTGGGTACCGCAATCGGTGTAACTAAATTCCATAAAGCATCTGTTGTTTCAGAATGAAAAAGTTGATCTCCGTTAGGTGCTTTGCCCGAATCCAATTGTGTGATCAGCCATTTGGACATATCCACCGCATTGGAAGCAATACCTCCCGCCGGGTTAGAGGCATCCGTCAACTCATTGCCTGGAAAGCCGGGATTGGCAATCACTTTGCTTTCAAAAGGTATGTTAGAAACCGCTACATTAGGCTGGTGATTGAATTGGGAAATGCGATCAACACTTTCTGTCATTCCAATTTTATTCAAGATATTTTTTCTGATAAACTCTTCCCAGGTCATTCCCGAAGCCGTATGAATAACTTCTCCTGCGACGAGATATAATATATTGTCATAAGCGAAATTGTTTCGAAAGCTTGTCTTCAAGGGGACATAACGAAGCTTTTCGGTCATTTCTTTTCTTGTATAATTAGAAGGTGGAAATTGCAACAAATCGCCGGCGCCAAGTCCCAGGCCGCTGTGATGAACCAGCAAATCGCGGATGGTGATATGGGTGGT
Source organism: Chitinophagaceae bacterium (assembly GCA_004299085.1). Lineage (GTDB taxonomy): Bacteria > Bacteroidota > Bacteroidia > Chitinophagales > Chitinophagaceae > FW021-bin31. Next base: position 3,585 of record SCQV01000503.1, read on the forward strand.
CACGTACGGATTGCTCATCCTGAACCAGGGAAGATAATTGATCACCGGATCGTTCCAATGAATTTTGCCTTCTTCAGCCAATATCCCTAACGCGGTGGCTGTAAATGCTTTACTGTTCGATGCAATACAAAAAAGGGTATGATCATTGACAGCGTTATTTTTACCTGCCTCTTTCACTCCGTATCCTTTGGTGAGTATTACCTTACCATCTTTGACAATAGCGAGGCTAACGCCCGGAACATGAAACGTTTGCATTACTTTTTGTACATAAGTATCCAGTTCAGGTGGGAGCTGCTGCGAAGAGCATGTGAAAGATATTAATAAAAGACAGACGAAGCAAAAAATAAAACGGGTGATTACTTTGAGTAGCATAAAGTACGGGATTTAATGTTGAATAATATTTAATGAATAATTTATTTGATGAAGAACGACAATATTTACTTAAACATCAGCATAAAGTTACTGTTTTATTAATATATCGTTTTCAACGATTTCATGTACTTTTATAGCGAAATCTTTTGATGAAATGAACAAACAAGAATTGGAATTTAATCGGAATGAAGATAGTATGCGTTTGGAAGTAAGCCACATTAAACAATATTTGGCAAAAATTGCTTTGGGCGGTGGCAAAAAGAATATTGAAAAAATAAAACAAAGGGGAAAGCTTACTCCAAGAGAGAGAATTAAATACCTTACAGATGAAGAATCTGCTTTTATTGAGATTGGCGTTTTTGCCGGCTATGAAATGTACGAAGATGAAGGCGGTTGTCCAGCAGGAGGTACTGTAGCAGGTGTTGGTTATGTCAGCGGAAGGCAATGCGTGATTGTGGCTAATGATATGACTGTAAAGGCCGGTGCATGGTTTCCAATTACAGGGAAGAAAAATCTTCGGATGCAGGAGATAGCTATGGAAAATCTTTTACCTGTCATTTACTTAGTGGACAGCGCAGGCGTTTATCTTCCCATGCAGGATGAAATTTTCCCCGACAAAGAACATTTTGGAAGAATTTTTTATAATAATGCCCGTATGAGCGCTATGGGCATTACACAAATCGCTGCTGTCATGGGAAGTTGTGTAGCGGGGGGGGCATATTTACCTATCATGAGTGATGAAACGTTGATGGTGGAAGGAAACGGTTCTATTTTTTTGGCAGGCCCTTATCTGGTAAAAGCTGCGATTGGAGAAAGTGTGGATGCCGAAACATTGGGTGGAGCAGAAACGCATAATGCTATTTCCGGTATTGCAGATTATAAATTTAAAACGGATGAAGACTGTCTGGATCAGATTAAAAAAATAATGGCGAAGCTGGGGAGTCCGTTGAGTGCAGGTTTTAACAGAATACCATCTATTCTTCCGAAGAAAAACCCCGAAGATATTTATCGCATTTTCCCTGCTGATCGAACCAGACCTTATGACATGCTGGAGATTATTGAACGGATAACCGACCATTCCGAATTTGAACAGTATAAAGAATCTTACGGAAAAACCATTCTTTGCGGTTATGCGCGCATTGACGGTTGGGCAGTTGGCATAGTGGCAAATCAGCGGCTTACCACGAAATCCAAAACGGGACAAATGCAAATGGGCGGAGTGATTTATAACGACAGCGCAGATAAAGCAGCCAGATTTATCATGAATTGTAATCAGAAAAAAATCCCACTTGTTTTCTTGCAGGATGTGACCGGATTCATGGTCGGCTCCCGTTCCGAACATGCAGGCATCATCAAAGACGGGGCTAAACTGGTAAGTGCAGTGGCAAATTCAATAGTACCCAAAATAACTATCATCTTAGGTAATTCTTATGGCGCCGGCAACTATGCTTTATGCGGTAAGGCGTATGATCCACGTTTTATTTACGCCTGGCCCACTGCTAAAATAGCGGTGATGGGCGGCGAGCAGGCGGCTAAAACACTCTTACAAATTCAAGTTTCTTCTTTGAAAAAACAGGGAAAAAAAATATCTGAAGAAGAAGAAAAAAGATTACTTACCGAAATTACCGGACGTTATGATAAGCAAACCACGCCATACTATGCCGCTGCCCGTCTTTGGGTGGACGCTATCATTGATCCGGTGGATACACGACATATTATTTCCGAAGGTATAGCTGCAACCAATCATGCTCCGGTCACAGCAAGATTTAATGTGGGAGTGATGCAGGTGTGATCCGCAGGAGTAAATAGCGTGAGTAGGCGGTAAATTGTAAGCGGTAAATTGTAAATAGTAAGTTCAAGTAAGCAGCGGCAGTTGGCAGGGGCAGTAAATTGTAAGTAATAAGTCATAGATTAATTGTTAATAATTAATAGGTCTCAATAACCAACAACTGACAACTGACAACCGATAACCGACAACCGATAACCGATAACCAACAACCAATACCACATGCCTCCAAGCCCCGTCACTATATATACAGATGGTTCATCACGTGGAAATCCTGGCCCCGGCGGGTTTGGGGTTATCCTGATATGGAAAGACCACCGGAAGGAAATTTCAGCAGGATATCGCCTCACTACGAATAATCGTATGGAACTGATGGGCGTGATTACCGCATTGGAAGCTTTGAAAAAAGAGGGGCAACAAGTAAGTATTTATACAGACAGCCAATATATAGTCAACTCCGTTGAAAAAAAATGGGTGTTTGGCTGGATTAAAACGGGGTTTAAAGGGAAAAAAAATAAAGACCTCTGGCTTCGTTTTCTGGAACTGTATAAAAAGCATGCCATTCGTTTTATTTGGGTAAAAGGGCATGCAGATAATCCCTTTAACAACCGTTGTGATGAACTGGCGACGCAAGCGGCTGATGGAACGAATCTTTCAGTGGATATGATGTTTGAAAAAGAACAGCGTAAGGGAAACAACAGCCTCCTCTAATTTTTGGTATTTCCCCTGAAATCCCCTACCTTTACCAGTAAACGATTTTTTTTCACATTAAAACGATTTTTTATGAAAGCAAATATTGGAATTTCAGATGGGAATAGTAAAGCCGTTGCTTTACTCCTGAATAAGCTTTTGGCGAACGAATTTGTATTATATACAAAAACACGTAATTATCACTGGAACATTGAATGCCCCAGCTTTATGGAAATGCACAAGCTCTATGAATCTCAGTATAATGAGCTGGCAGAGATCATTGATGAAGTGGCAGAGCGAGTGCGTAAAATCGGCCATTATGCAGAGGCCCGTCTGAAAGATTTTGTAGAGCTGGCAGACCTGGACGAAGAAGAATATACAGATGATCAGGTAAAGCAGATCAATAATCTTTTAGATGATCATGAAACGATTATACGCAATGTGCGTGGCCACATCAAAATGACTGATGAGAAATATAAGGATATTGGTACGTCAGATTTCCTGACCGGGCTTCTCAGGCAACATGAAACAATGGCTTGGATGCTTAGGTCTTATTTGAAATAGGTGTTGAAGATATAAAAAAGAAAAAGCCTCATACTACAAATATGAGGCTTTTTAGTGCCTGAGGCGGGAATCGAACCCGCACCCCCTTGCGAGAACTAGACCTGCCTGCCGGCAAAGGCAGGTTTTGAGTCTAGCGCGTCTACCAGCCAGGCGCAAGGCAGGTTCCCCATGAGAGTAATTATTTCAATAAACTCTTTAAGAATTCTTTACCGGCTCCACTTTTTAAATATTTCTCTCTGTCTCTAGTCTCAATACGTGTTCCAAATCTTTCAGTCAATATAAGCTGCCAATGACACATCCCTTGAATCGTTGATAATCAATTACATTAAACATTAAATTTTTCTCTTTCATTTTTATGTTCTTTTGGCTTGAACCAAAAGAACCAAAAGTTCAAGGCTCCATAAAAAATTGCTAAAAATTTAAGC
>SCQV01000504.1 GCA_004299085.1 Chitinophagaceae bacterium
GAAAAAAACAGGCAGGCAAATGGTGTTATGGAATGGTTCCTGTCAGGTGCATGAGATTTTTTCGGCAGAGAAAATTACCAGGTTGAAAGTGCGCTATCCGAATGCAAAAGTAATTGCCCATCCTGAGTGTGAAGATATCGTCTTGAGAATGGCGGACTTTATCGGTTCCACCACCGCTTTGCTGAAATATACGATTAATGATAAGGGCAAAGAATATATTGTGGCTACGGAAACGGGGATTTTACACCAGATGGAAAAAAATTCACCGGAAAAAACTTTTATTCCCGCACCGCCCAATAATGCATGCGCCTGCAATGATTGTCCGCACATGAAATTAAATACGTTGGAAAAGCTATATTTGTGTATGAAATATGAGGAGCCGGAAATATTAATGAATGGACAATTAATAGAAGCTGCTCGTAAACCCATTGACAAAATGATGGAAATATCGGCAAGGTTTGGATTATAAGATTTAAAGTGTGAGTACACTATGAAAAGTAAGTTCCATCAATTTTGCCACTCCGGAAGGAGCCCTTTGGGCAAAGGCCTGCCTACCGGAGAGGCAGGTTTGAGTCTTAGTGGCATTTTTTTGACTTTTCATAGTGGACTCAAATATAAAATAAAGAAAATAGAAGGGATCATCACCATTCACTCGAAAAATAAGGAGCAAAAAGATGCTTTAAAATCTCTTTTTAAAGTAATGAATATTCCTTTTGAAGAAGAAAGAAAAAAAAGCACTTATGACCCCTGGGTTTGTTAAAAAGATTAAACACGGAGATAAAGACAGAAAGGCGGGAAAAGGAAGGAAAATTACGCTGGCTGAATTGAACAGCTTATGGAAATAATTTATTTGCCTAAAGCAAACGGAGATTTAGATTTTTGAGTCACCTCCGGCAATAAGAATATTTTAAAAAGAATTGCGAGAAATACAGAGTATATTATTGAAAATAATTAATGACTATTCGCTATTGTACAAGTGAAGTTTAAAGGGTATGGTAAGGCAAGATTTTTATTTTAAAATAATGCCTCCTTTGAAACGGAATCAAAGAAGCGCCTGCCTACCGGACAGGCAGGTTGGCCCGAAAAATCAGCGCGCCGCTGGAGGCCATTGCGGGTAGAAGCTTTGATTTTTCTTGACCTTTTGGTTACTTTTCGGTCAAGCGAAAAGTGACACAGGATTAATAATAAACAAGAATTTGAAGAGGAGAAAGGAGCAGCTTTTCAAGAACCAAACTGAGATGGTATCCTCACTATGCGAAGGGCTGCATTATAATTTGTCGGTTCTATGTATTATTACGGATAGTCATTAATTAATATTAATAAGTAGATGCGGAGCAGAAGCACCATTGAGTTTTTAGGACTTTGGGAAAAACTGAACAATACCGGTTTTAAACCTATCGAATTCGATAGGTTTAAAAATGAAGCAGGAAGTAACTACTTCGTTTTGTCGCCCCAAAGGTGGATTGAAAGCATCAATGAAATCGCTGATTGATAGTAAAGCAATAAAGAAACTAAAATAATTAAGGATGCACTATAGCCTTATTGCTTAAGAGGACATGATGATTTCAGATAGTTAAATAATGTTAATATTGTATAATCCGGGCAACTTTGAGCGTTAGACGGATGTAAATTTGTAATCAGTATCTTATACAAAACAGAGTACATGAAAAAAATACTTTCTATCCGGAACCTGTGCTGGTTCCTCTTTTTGTCAGGAATGGCCACATTCACTTCCTGTAAGAAACATGCTACAAAACCAAATAATGGAGGCAATACCACAGCGAACGGTCGTCTTTCAGACGAAGATTCATTGCGGTTTTATGTTTGGTATTATATGGAATCCGACTCTAACAATATTCCGCAATATTACTGGTATGACCAGATTCCTTCCAGCTTTAAATGGTTTAATCCCATTTTTCCCAATGCAGATTCCATGCTGGCCGGACAACAGGGGTTAACCAGTTATCCAATATTGAACGGTCAAAAAGTGGACAGATACAGCTTTTTAGATCGGACAGGAGCCGTTTCTTCACAAATAGAAGGAGGGCAGTTAGGTGATAAAGGATTTGATGTGCGCTGGGCGGGAAATACTAATAATGACAGCACTAATTTGTTTGTAATCTCAGCTTATGCCGCCGGTCCGGCAGGGCAGGCGCATGTGCAACGCGGTTGGCAAATCATTGCCGTGAATAATAATAAAAATGTAGAGTATGATGGCCCTGGATATTTAGATGGAACAGACGCAAATGTGAACATGGTCATTAATGCCATATACGGCTCAAGTCCGGCATCTTTTACCTTTGCAAGAGAAAATGAACCGGATACCACCATTACTATTTCTAATGCGCAATATGCTTTCAATCCTATTTTATTCGATACGGTATATAATCTGAATGGAACCAATGTGGGATATATGGTTTATAACTCTTTTGTCAGTGTATATAATTATGATAGCAGTGGTAATGAAACCGCCACCCCGGCAAAGGGACAAATAGATGATGTATTTAATAAATTCCAATCCGAAGGCATTAAAGATTTAATCATTGATGAAAGATATAACGGCGGCGGCGCTGTGAATACGGCAGAATATCTGGATAATTTGATTGCGCCGGCCGGCGAAACGGGACAGATTATGTACACTTACACGTTTAACACGCCGTTAGAGAATTATTTCAAGAGTCAGAATTATGATTTTTCCACGAAGTTTCAGAAGCAGGGAAGCCTGGCTTTGAATCACGTCTTCTTTATCGTGAGCTATGGAACGGTTTCTGCTGCCGAATTGACTATTAATAATCTGAAACCTGTGATGGATGTGAAATTAATCGGAACTACCACTTATGGGAAACCGGTAGGATTTATTCCGCAATCCATTTATGTCGTGAACGATACAACCAAACAGGAAGATCATGTGGCCGATTTATATGCCATTAATTTTCAAACGAAGAATCAGGCAGGAAACGGAGATTATTTTAACGGTATGACACCCGATAAAATGGAGGATGATTATGTGGACTTGAACTGGGGTGATATGCGGGATTCCAGCCTGATAGAGGCATTTAATTACATTAAAAATGGCAATTGGGCGCGGTCTTATAATAATGCAAGATTGGTAAATCATCCTGGCATGTTTCGTGCCGTTCCAGATATGAATGGCCGGATTATCAATCGCCGCTTTAACGGAATGGTAGATCAACGGTTGAATATAAGAGAACCAAAGATGTTGCCATTTAAAAAGAAATAACCGAATGGATCACATCCAGCATATCAATCCGGATACTTTAACGCTGGAGGATATCAAATCTGTTATTGATCAACACAAGAAGCTTCAATTATCTGCAGTCAGTAAAAAATACATTACTGATTGCAGGAAATTCCTGGAAAAGAAGATAAAGGAAAACGATTCTTTGTATTACGGTATTAATACCGGTTTCGGCGCATTGTGCAATGTCCGGATTTCCGAAAAAGATATTGCCGGCTTGCAGAAAAATTTAGTTTTATCTCATGCTGCCGGCGCCGGAGAAGAAGTTCCTAAAGAAATAGTTAGGTTGATGCTTCTGCTGAAGATTCATGCATTGGCTTTAGGTCATTCGGGAGTTTCGCTTGATTTAGAGGAAAGACTCATCAAATTTTATAATGAAGAGATGACCCCGGTTGTATATCAGCAGGGATCACTGGGCGCATCGGGCGATCTGGCGCCGTTAGCTCATCTCAGCCTTCCATTGATTGGGAAAGGAGAAATTTATTTTTCCGGGAAGAAACAAAAAACAGCGACCGCTTTAAAAAAGGATCAGTTAAAAACGTTAACGTTAAAGGCTAAAGAAGGCCTTGCCTTGTTGAATGGAACCCAATTTATGACAGCTTATGGCGTTTGGTGCCTGGTAAAAGCTAACCGGTTAATTAGTTGGGCGGAAAGAATTGCCGCACTTTCAATAGATGCATTTGATGCACTGACGGATGTTTTTCTTCCCCACACTCATCGGCTTCGCCCGCATGCCGGGCAGAGGATAACGGCTGAGCGTATATTAAATATTTTAAGAGACAGCGATATTGGTAAACAAAAGAAAACACAGGTGCAAGACCCTTATTCTTTTCGTTGCATTCCACAGGTGCATGGCGCCACGAGAGATACGTATGAATTTGTAAAGAAAGTTGTTGAGACGGAAATAAATTCCGTTACAGACAATCCGATCTTATTTCCTGAAGAAGATTTAATATTGAACGGGGGAAATTTTCATGGCCAGCCCGTAGCATTGGCACTTGATTATCTGGCGATTGCCATGGCTGAAATAGGGAGCATCAGTGAAAGAAGAATTTTTTTACTTTTGAGCGGACAAAGGGGCCTTCCGCCATTCTTAACTAAAGAAGCAGGATTGAACTCGGGGTTAATGATCGCACAATATACGGCTGCATCCATAGTAAGTCAAAACAGACAGCTTTGTACTCCTGCATCCGTTGACAGCATTACCAGCTCTAACGGTCAGGAAGATCAGGTAAGTATGGGAGCGAATGCCGCCACGAAATTATATAAGGTGGTTAATAATGTGGAAACAATTTTGGCGATTGAATTATTATGTGCCGTTCAGGCGTTGGATTTCAGAAAGCCGCTGAAGACTTCACCTGTTTTGGAAAAGATGATAATTGAATACAGGAAAATGGTTTCTTTCAGAAAACAAGACAGGGAAGTATATCTGGATATTGAAAAAAGTAAAAGGTTTATTGAGAAATAATCTTGTTAATTCAAGGTATCCAAAAACGGGACTATTTTCTGATTGCAGATAGATCACAAACAATGTATAGAAACAACAGTTACTTTAGAAACATAACAAAGAAGCGGTGGTCTCGCCTTAGGCGAGACGAGCTGAGTGTTGGCCTTTGAGGGCAGACGCATCGTTTTTTCTTGATTTTTTGTCCGCCCGGCTGAGCGCCGTTCGGACGGGGTTACTTTTCCATCAAGGAAAAAGTAACACAGACGATGTGTTATTTTAAAATTAATTGATTGAATTAGGTACTTAGTTCTCGTTATGCGGGGAGATCAGGGCTTTGCTTGGACGACCTTAGAAAAATGACAGCCTGCCCCGCCCTAAGGCGTGGGTTAAGAAATTTGCAAAATGGAGCGTTAAACGGAAAATATGATTGGATATAGGCTAATGCAGAGCAACACAAAGGCTCGTTACAGAGTACAAGCCAATCGGAGCATTATTTTCCGTAGCGGCATGGAGCAAATTTTAGTCATTTTTCGTCAGTTCGGAACGATGCTGTACCGATGCGTCAGCACTTGAATTTTCTTTGCTTCTTTCTTTGTTTTAAGACAAAGAAAGAAGACTTTAAAATCTGGGTAACGTGCTTTAAATACCTAATTCTAAAAATTAATAAAGATGCTGAATAAAAAATACTTACGAACGTTTATATCCCGCGCCTTAAAAGAAGACGTCGGCTCTGGCGACCATACTACGCTGGCTTGCATTCCCGAAGGAAAAGGAGGAAGGTCCGTATTAAAAGTAAAAGAAAAAGGTATTCTTGCCGGTGTGTCAGTGGCAAAAACTATTTTCCAGTTTTTAGAACCGGGAATTCAATTCACTGCTTTTATGAATGACGGCGATAAAATGAAACCCGGCGATATAGCATTTGAAATCCGGGGCGATGCCCATACCTTACTTACGGGAGAACGCCTGGCGCTGAATTGTATGCAGAGGATGAGCGGCATTGCAACACTCACTCATCAATATGCGGCAAAGCTGAAAGGACACCATACGAAATTGTTAGACACCAGGAAAACGACCCCCGGATTTCGCGCTTTGGAAAAAGAAGCCGTGAGTATCGGGGGGGGGTATAATCATCGTATGGGTTTGTACGATATGATCATGCTAAAAGATAATCACATTGATTTTTGCGGAGGAATAAAGCCGGCCATTCTTAAGGCAAATGAATATAATAAAAAAACCGGTTTGGACCTGCCTGTCGAAATTGAAGTTCGGTCTTTGAAAGACCTTAAAGAGGTGCTGTCTGTTGGAGGCGTGGATCGAATTATGTTTGATAATTTTTCTCCTGAGTTGACAAGGAAGGCAGTCGAAATGGTGGCGGGAAGTTATGAAACCGAATCTTCAGGAAATATTACTTTGGAGAATATGGAAGAATATGCAAAAATGGGGGTTGATTTTATTTCTGCCGGAGCGGTCATTCATCATGCGGTAAGCTTAGACCTGAGCCTGAAAGCAAAGCTTTCCTGACTTTTTCTGCCCAGAGACCTTCCGCGCCATGATTCATCCCGTGGTGGGTATCATTGTCAAATCTTTCTTCCCAAGTCGTCATTTTTCGCCATATATCCCAATATAGAAAATGGATTTCTATGGGATAATACTGCGGGGAAAAGGTGCGGGACAACAAAGAATCTTTGAATTCCTGTTCAGCCAGCCGCGCGATGTCAAAATGTATTTGCTCATGGGAGAGGGCATAAGCATCTTCATTTCCCGGCAAGACCCAGGATTCATTTCTGACAAAATAAACCTGCAAATAGACGTGAACTAAAAGCGTATCTTTTTTCTGAGAAGCGGTGGCGCTATAGCTGAATCCGGGCATAGTTTCAGC
>SCQV01000053.1 GCA_004299085.1 Chitinophagaceae bacterium
AATTTGATATTTACCATTGGCATCGGTAATCGTTCCTGTGGTAGTTCCTTTTACTCTTACTGTAACGCCAATAAGATGCTGCCCCGTTGCATCGCTGACAGTTCCTGAGATAGTTTGGTGCTGCTGGGCGCTTGCTATGTAAAAACAGATAAATGAGCAAAAAATAAACAGCCACACACTTCGTAAAAAACTTTTCATAACATTCAGTCTTAATTTTGAGACTTATTACTTCAATTAAATCCTTGTTTAATCTAACGCAAACTTACAACAGTACGGAAGCGCCGCGTTAATACTTATTTAGCAAAGAATAATATAAATTATACAGTTGCACAAATAATGGATGAACCAAAATATGTTGGGAATGAAAAACTTGTAAGCTCATTCGGGTAAATAAGGATTATTAAAGGGCAAAAAAGTATTATATTAAAATTTTGTATCCTTCTAATTTTGTCTGAGGAAAAAAATTATTAGTTAAATTATTTAATATGAGAAAGATTATATTAATTGTAACAGCATTCTTCTTCGTCTGCCCCTCACTATATGCCCAGATCAGTAATGTAAGGTTAGAAACAAGAAAACCGGCATTATATGAAAAGACCAACTGGGACATTAGTTTAATATCTACATGGAGCAATCCTTATCTACAGGAAGATGTTGCCCTGAACATGATGATTATTACACCATCCGGAAAGCATTTATTCCTCCCCTGTTATTATGCTTCAGGCAAAAGTGGAGAGCCTTCTCAATGGAGGGCACGTTTTACCCCCCAGGAGACCGGAGAATATGAAGCTCATTTTGAATTAATAAAATCAGGTAAGAAGGCAGATATATCAAAGTCGAATAATTTCTTTGTAAAATCATCCGATAGGAATGGTTTTTTACATCCGGATAATAACTGGGTATATAGGTTTGATAATGGAAAGCCTTTTCGGGGTATCGGGGAAAATATAGGATGGGAATCACGTACTCATGATGACTCTAAATATTTCAAAACGTTCAATGAAAATAGAAAATTTAATTATTACTATTTATTAACAGGTTTAAAGAACCATGGTGGTAATTTTTTCCGAACTTGGATATGCCGGTGGAATTTACCAATAGATTGGCACAATCATTTTAATAATTACCGCTATACTCCCTCTAATGATTATTATAATCCAAGTGCAGTTGATAGAATGGACTGGATGATTTATCTGGCAGATTCTCTGCATTTACATATCATGCTTACGCTTGGCCCTGATGCCTATCTTATAAAGGACGGAGGGTTCGCAACCTCAGCGGCGGATTTCTTTGTTAATCTGAAATCTATAGCACGCTATAAAAACAGGCTACGTTATATTATTGCACGTTGGGGATATAGCCCCGCTATCGCTGCTTACGAACTATTCAATGAAGTGGATAATGTCATGTATTCGGATCCCCAACATCCGATTAGTGCAACTTCCATAGTGAAATGGCATCAGGAGATGAGCGCCTATATTAAGAAAATTGACCCTTATGGGCAGATGGTAACTACAAGCATTTCTTACCGGGACATCCCTGGATTAAATTCAATATCCGGTATAGGTTTTAATCAAAAGCACCTATATAAAAACACCAAAAGTATTCCGGGTACTATTGTGCAATACGAAAATGAATACCATAAGCCTTACGTGATAGGTGAGTTCGCTTATGAGTGGGATTGGTCAAAAGATTTTAATTTGTTTAAAAAAGGAATGGTAAGTGATTATAAAAGAGGGTTATGGTATGGATTATTTTCTCCAACCCCAATTCTGCCAATGTCATGGTGGTGGGAATATTTCGATAGCCTGGGGACGGATACTTATATCGCCAGAGTTAGAACTATATTGAATCAGATGCTGGCAGCAGGTAAAGGTTCTTTTAAATCACTTAATGTAAAAACCTCTGTGAAGGATATGCAGATATTTGGTGTTCAATGTGGAAATAAAGATTTTATTTATTGTTATAATCCTGATAGTATGGAACGGACTGTTGATATTACTCTTGAAAATACGCTCACTTCGCCGATATATTCAGAGGTTTATCATTGCGATCAGGGTGAGTATAGAAAAGGCAATAATATTATTACATCAAATAAAGAAATCAGTATCACAAATTTTAGGCTAAAAGGGAATTCAGACGTGGTATTTATTCTGAGTAGAAAATAATCAACTGTAGATCTTTTACTATAATGAACCCACATTCATCTCGAAGAATTTACTTTGATTAGCGTTCATCATATTTTAGGAAGTAGCATTATCCCGCCTGGCATTTTCAACGACCTGCCTGCCGGGCAGGCTCTGTCATATCGGGAGAACAGATATTCATATCAGGATAGTCTTTCATTTCTTCTATTAGTCTGTTGAGGCCATCCAATACCTCTTCACCGGAAGTGTGGAGGGAAAACAGGTTCTTAATAATGTCACTGAAGCTATAATAGGCCAGGATACTGCGGGCTACTAAATATATAGTTATCAGCAATTCAAACCCGAACCGGAGGCGACCATATTCTAAAAAAAATTATTCTCTCGAATGATTCGTGATAGGTTTTTTTTATCTGAATTAGGAACTTGCCTGCCGGACAGGCAGGTTCCTAATTTTATAGGTGTAAGTTCACTCGAATGAGTGAGGCCGGCAAGAGCCTCTCATCTATACCATGTACAGATCTGAAGCTCTTTTATCCGGAGAACTTGCGAAATCGGAGGATTCAACAATTCTTTGGTTATTATCTAAATTATATTAGTTTTACGTGAAAAATCGTAAGGAACTTGCCTATTTCTACTTTAAATAATATATTAATTGCAGTGGCTGAAGGGAATGAAGCATCCTTTGAAGAATTGTTTCATTTATATAAGCAACAGGTTTATGCTTATGCTATGCATTTCACGCATAGAGACAGTACTTCTGAAGAAATTGTACAGGATATATTTCTAAAACTATGGCTGCACAAAGAAGATCTTACGAGAATAAAATGTTTTGAACCCTATCTTTATACCATTACACGTAATCTTTGTTTTAATTATTTAAAGAAATTTGCGTGCGAACGGGCTTTGAAGCAAGAATTGAGTCTTTCTCAGAAAACGCTGGAAGATAGTGCTGAATCAACAGTCATTTACAGAGATTACGAAAATTTAATACAACAGATATTGGAATTGCTGCCTCCGCAACAAAAGAAAATTTATACGCTTAATTTCTTTCAAGGCCAAAAACAAGAAGAAATTGCTCAGTCCCTTCATATCTCACGTAATACTGTAAAAGTTCATATTGCCAAAGCACGAGAAACTGTTCGTAAATATCTTGCTGCACATATTGATTTAATCATTTTTCTATTAATCACAGTTTTCGCCCGCCTGTTCTAGAATTTTTTAGCCTGCACTAATCCTTTTTCTTTTTTCAATTGTCAATATAATATAAGGAGTAAATTAATTTGCTTTATAACAGTGTGTGATCTATGCTATCAGTAACAAATCCGAGATTAAAATATCTGTTTCAACGCTATTTTGAAGCGAGCTTAAGCAACGAAGAAAAAGAAGAGTTTTTCGATATTATCAATCAGGCACAGTACGATGAGGAGCTAAAACGACTGATGAATGAAGTATGGACGCAGCTTTCACCTTTCTATCGGCTAACTGATGAGCAGTCGAAGCGTATTTTATCTGGTATTCTTCCCTCTCTATTTCAAAGGAGGCGTATCTTACGTAGGAAGAAAACACGCATGTTGAAATGGAGCGCGATAGCAGCATCCTTATTGATCCTATTGTCAGGAGGATGGATGTGGTACAGAAATAATGCAAAGAAAAAGTCCGCAGTTGCCTCAGTGGAGATGGAAACTCAATATAACAATGGCGTATTACCTGTGGCGAATAAAACACTATTGATATTAGGAAATGGAAAATCTGTGGTATTGGATAGCGTAGGAAATGGAATAATAGCCAAACAAGGCGGAATACCTGTAATAAAGTTGAACGGTCAATTATCATATAGCGGACAAACAGAAGAATCAACAGTTACACTCTATAATACTATTTTAACTCCCAGGGGAAAACAATACCGGGTGATATTACCAGATGGAAGTCAGGTATGGTTGAATGCAGCTTCTTCTTTACGCTTCCCAACCCGTTTTATAAATGGAATAAGGAGTGTGGAATTAACCGGTGAGGCTTATTTTGAGATAGCAGATTATCAGGATGAACCTTTCGTGGTAAAAACGAACGGTATGCAGGTAGATGTATTGGGAACCCGTTTTAATGTAATGGCATATAAAAGTGATGCTGATGTCAAAACGACTCTGGTACAGGGTTCTGTAAGGGTATCAAAGGGCAATGAAAAAGTGATACTGAAGCCCAATGAGGAGGCGTCTTTAGAAAATTCAGGGAATAATAGTATTCAAGTGAAAAAGGCAGATATTCAAGCCGCTTTGGCATGGAAAAATGGCCTGTTTCTTTTCCATAATGCGGATATTAAATCAGTATTGCGTGAAATTGTCAGATGGTATGATGTGGATATAATTTATGAAGGAGGAGTCAATGCTCATTTAAATGGTATGATCTCCAGGAAAGCAAGTTTATCAGAAGTATTGAACATGATAGAAATAACCAGTAATATAAAATTTAAAGTTGAAGGGAAGAAGGTCACGGTAATGTCCACGGTAGAAAATTAAATAACATACATCAGCTTTTAAAACTTTTTTAATTATGAAAACATAAACTACTTCATTTCGAGAAATTACCCAAATAAAAAGCCGTTCTGCATTGCAGGCAGAACGGCAAGTTTGGGAGGACCTGTTAGAATTTAGGACTAATAACAAATTTAACAACCCAAACCCGCCCCGGGATATTGGGGCAATACAAAAGTATGAAATTTAATATATCTGGTAAAGACGAATTTTCACTACGTCTTGTATCCCTCAAAACGCTTTTAGTTATGAAACTGATTGCTGTTTTAGTTTTCCTTTCTGCATTACAGGTTAGTGCCCGTGGCTATGCTCAAGCACTAACGTTAAAAAAACATAATGCCACTCTGGAAGAAGTGCTAAGCGCTATTCACCAACAGACGGGTTATCTGTTTTTATATGATACACGTGCATTGAAAGGAATGAATGGGATAGATGTGAATGTAAAGAATGGTACTCTTCAGGAGACTCTTGATCAATGTACTTCGAAATATTCTCTGGGGTATCTGCTTCAAAATAAAACGATACTAATATTCCCGAAAGAAGCCACCATGGAATATTTAAAGCCCTCAAGAGAAGTGGCAGGAACTGTAACGGATAGTACCGGCAATCCCTTGTCGGGTGTTACGGTGAGAATAAAAAACAGTAACATTGGTGCTATAACAGACCGGAATGGACATTTCAGTATTGAAGTGGCTAATAACAATACGGTATTACAAATTAGCTATTTAGGGTTCCAAACTCAAGAGATAATAGTGGGTAATGAATCTGATTTAAGAATAACATTACACTCAAGTACTAACCGCCTGAATCAATTAGTAGTGGTAGGATATGGAGTACAGGAGAAAGCGACGGTGACGGGGGCTATATCAACGATTGACAACAAAGAGTTGACGGTAACTAAAAACGAAAATGTCGTTAATATGCTAACGGGTAAGGTGCCCGGCCTTCGGGTAGTGCAATTAAGCAGTGAACCGGGTTCATTTAATGATAACTACGACATCAGGGGGTTTGGAAGTCCCCTTATTGTAATTGACGGTGTTCCCAGCAGTGGGGATGCCTTGTCAAGAATGGATCCTAATTCGATTTCAAGCATCTCTGTTTTAAAAGATGCCTCTGCCGCTATTTACGGTGTTAGGGCTGCTAATGGAGTCATATTAGTCACCACAAAAAGTGGAGCGAATAACCCTAATGGTAAATTTGATATTAATTATTCCATTAACCAGACCTGGCAGCAATTTTTAAATGTTCCACAGGGAGTAAATGCATTTCAATATATGGAGCTGGCAAATGAGCAGGAGCAAAGTACCAATTTTCTTAATTTTTTCTCTCCCCAGGCAAAACCTTTCTCTGATTCGCTGATAGCTTTATATAACAATGGTAAGTTAAAATCAACTAATTGGGTAAAGGCTATAACCAGATCACTTGCACCAGAAACACAACATAATTTAAGTGTGACCGGAAGCAATGGTAAAGTAAGTTATTATTTTAATTTGGGGTATCTTAAGCAAGGGAGTATTTTCAAAACAGATGCAATTAATTATGACCGATGGAATTTCCGTTCAAATGTCAATATAAGGATTACGCAAAGACTTCATGCAAGGATATTACTTTCGGGATATGCCGATGCAAAGAATCAGCCGGGGGCAGGTACCAGTGTCTGGAATATCTTTAAGTATGCTGAGAATTTACTGCCTACGGACCAGATTTATGCAAATGATAATCCTGCTTACTTGCATGTAGAACCTGACAATGATAACCCGGTTGCTTTAACGGATCCAAATATAATCGGGACAAGCACTTATAAAAATCAAAATTTTGAAGGACAGTTGGATCTGGATTATGATATCCCGGGGATAAAGGGGCTTACTGCAAAAGGATTATATAATTATGGTAACAATATTTCAGATAATAATACCATTAATCAGGCCTTTAATCTTTATACCTATGATCCGCAGGATTCAATATATATCGCTTCCCTGGTGAAAGGCCCTTCTACCATCCAAAGGGCTTATTATACCAGTACAAATACTTTGATGCAGTTGTCATTAAACTATCAACAACAATTTGGTGGTGCGCATAATGTAAGCGGTATGCTTCTCTACGAGGAAAATCATTCCACCGGAAATGATTTTTGGGCACAAAGACAATTCTCACTGGGAATCCCTTACCTTTTTGCAGGGGATGCAACCAACCAGATAGGTTCAATGGATCCGAATAGTTTATATGATTATGTTACCAAAAGTATTGTGGGCAGATTAAATTATAATTTCAAAGGACGGTACATGGCGGAGTTTACATTTCGCCGGGATGGTTCCAGTAGATTCAGCCCCAAAGCCAGGTGGGGTTTTTTCCCTGCAGTGCTGGCTGGATGGAGGATAAGCCAGGAGCCATTTATTCAGAAGCTTATTTCTCCGGACATCTTGGATAATCTGAAAGTAAGAGCCTCCTACGGTAAGATGGGAGATGATGCGGATGTTCAATATCAATGGGTTTCTGGATATAATTATCCTGGTACAGGCACAATCTTAGGCGGCAATTATGTAAATGGGCTTACTTCGAGAGGCATGACTAATGATAATTTAACATGGCTTCAATCGAAGACCTTTGATATAGGAGTGGATTTTGATTTGTGGAATGGCTTGCTGGGAGGTTCTTATGATTATTTTGTACGAAATCGTAGCGGACTATTGGCAACCGTAGGTGCGCAATTGCCGGGTACCGTAGGTGAAAACCTTCCACAGCAAAATCTTAACAGTGACCAGACTGAGGGTGTAGAACTTCTTATATACCATAAAAGCACCTTTGGTCAAATACGGTATAATGTGAGCGCCAATGTCTCTATCAGCCGTACCATGAATAAGTTCGTGGAAGAGACGCCGGCTAGTAGCGCCTATGATAATTACAGAAATTCTCAGGCGGACAGATATACTAATATTTGGTGGGGGTATGTTTACGCCGGTCAGTTTACTTCTTACAACCAGATATACAATTACCCTATTAACACCGGTGCCGGTAATCAAAGTGTTTTGCCTGGTGATTATTATTATCAAGATATCAATCACGATGGTGTAATAGATTCAAAGGACCAGATGCCTATCGCCACCCAAGATTTGCCATTGGTTAACTATGGGATGACTATTAGCGCCAATTGGAAAAATTTTGACGTCAATGTGCTTTTACAAGGGGCGACTGATTTTTTTGTACAATATGCAGAACAATTGGCAACCCCGCTGATGTATGGCCGGAGCGCTCTTACACAGTTTATGGACAGGTGGCATCCGGCAGATCCGAATGCGAATGTTTTCGATCCCAGTACAGTATGGGTTTCCGGTACTTATCCTATAACAGGCCATCCGGAAGCGAATGGTACGATGGCAGTTCAAAATGCTACTTACATGAGGGTTAAAACACTGGAAATAGGTTACGCTCTCCCCGTAAAACTATTGAGCAGATTTGGGGTACAAAACCTGCGTATATATGTCAATAGTTATAATCTTGCTACGCTTACAGGATTGAAGAATAGTGATCCGGAACATCCCGGGGTGGTTGCTCCGGGGGCAGACTGGAATTATTCCCAGGGTGGTTATTTATACCCTGAAGACAGGACATTCAGCATCGGAGCTAATGTTACCTTCTAATCAATAATAATTCAACTAAAAAATTTAAAATCATGGATAGAATAGATTTTATTAAGACATTGGGCACATTGGGAGCTGGTATGTTTGGCGGGGCAGCATTCCTTTCATCCTGTAATAAACTGAATGTAGCTCCATTAAATATTGTGAATGATGCGGATATATTTAGTAATGAAAATGGTGTGACCGCTTACCTCGCAAGTATTTATGCAACCCTGCCTATTGAAGATTTTATATATGAGCCTAATAATGGATTTATGACAAATGACGGAGGACGCTGGCAATGCTTTTATCAAACAGGAGCACTTGATGGCGAACTTGTAGGTCCTTATGGAGGTACTGGCGACGGTGCCCAGGGCTTCGGCTTCTGGCCTTATGATCATATCCGGACTGCAAATTATATGCTCGAAACATTACCTAAATATAAAAATGCTTTTACTCCCCAACAGGTTAATCAATGGATGGGAGAAGCCTATTTTTGCAGAGCTTATTTCTATTTTGCCCTTGCCAAACGTTATGGGGGGGTACCAATTGTAAAGACTGTACAGAATTATCCCGATCAAAGTATTTCCGAGTTGCAGGTGCCACGGAATAAAGAAGAAGATGTATGGGATTTCATCGGATCAGATTTTGATAATGCATATAGCATGCTGCCTGGAACAAGCGACAGAAGCCGGGCAAATAAATATGTGGCTGTCGCCTATAAATCGAGAGCTATGTTATATGCAGGTACTATTGCAAAATATGGATCGCAAAATTTTGTGGCCGGAGAGGCACAGCAAAAGGGATTTGTGGGTATTCCTGTTTCAAGTGCTACAAAATTCTTCCAGGCAGCTTATGATGCAGCTAAATTGGTAGAAGGTAATTATAGCCTCTATGAAAATGAGATAAGCGATAAGGTACAGAATTATGTGGATTTGTTTCTGGATCAAAACAGCCCTGAAAATATTTTTGTAAGAGATTATTCGATTGCCAGCGGTACCGCTCATAGCTGGGATGCGACTATGACCTGTCGTTATATGACGGCTGATGGCTTGTCCCGGTCTTATCCTACCCTGGATTTCGTAGAACGTTGGGGAAGCTTGTCTTCTGCCATTACAAATCCGGATGGAACCCCCATCCGGTTTACCGATAGAGCAAATATCATAAATGGACTTGAACCCCGCTTATTGGCTACCGTTTATTTTCCAGGCGATACATTGCGGGGATTGACTTTCGATATACAAAGAGGTATTTATAAAAGCTTTTCTGGTGATGCGGTTTCTGAACTGAATGATAATTTAACTTCTCCTAATGACGGGCCTGATAATCTTATTTTATCAGGTTCTACAGACCAGACTTATAATGGCAAGCGGGTTATAGGGCTTTGCGGAATAAGCACGAATGGTGATGATCTGACACGAACAGGTTTTTATGTAAGGAAGTATATCAATTATAAGGCGCCGCAGTCAGCCTGCGGATTATACCAAAGTACTCAAAGCTGGATTGATATGCGTTATGCCGAAGTATTGCTCAATCGTGCTGAAGCAGCGCTTGAACTGGGAACATCCGATATGAAAACGGACGCGCTCAACGCTCTAAATCAATTGAGAGCACGGGCAGGAGGTAATCAGGAATTGATGAGCACACTGACTATTGATACGGTCCGGAACGAGCGTGCTAAGGAACTTGCTTTTGAACACCACTATTGGTGGGATATTAGACGATGGAGAATTGCTGACCAGATACTGGATAATTCCAAATTTTACGGATTATTACCTTATTATGTTGCGGATGAAGATAAATACATTTTCCTTAAGCAAATAGAAACTTTTCAACGGGTATATACTTTTGACAAAAGATGGTATTACGAACCATTACCGGGAGGTGAATTAGGCAAGAATCCCAATTTATATCCTAATAACCCCGGGTATTAATCACTTAAAATCTAAAGTCATGAAGAATAATATAATTAAAGGAATACTAACAGTGTCGGTTATTTGTCTGACAATTTCCTGTGCTAAACTTTTAAGAGTAGATAATTATGCCGGTCCCAATGCGGCTTTCGAGGGGAATGTGATTGATAGTGTTACGGGTCAGAATATTAATACGGAAACAGGCGGTTTCCAGATCCAAATGGAACAGATAAGCTATAGTGCCAACCCTGACCCGTATTATATACCGGCCAAACCGGATGGTACCTTTGAAGATACCCGGATATTCAGCGGTACTTATAGGATTACACCTACACAAGGTGCTTTTTGGCCGGTAGATACCACCGATGTGAAGATCAAAGGTGTGACCACTATGAACTTTACAGTAGTGCCTTACATTGAGATAAAAAACTTTACACACAGGCTTTCCGGCGATACCTTGATAATGGATTTTCAAATAGATGCGCCCAGAAAGAATGGCCTGCCCGCAATTATTGATGCATGGCCTTTTGTTAATAATACTAATTTCGTAGGAAGTGGATCATTTATTAGCCAATATACAAATGCTAATAAGGGTGATCCGAATAAAAATACGATTGATATCAATAGTACCTGGAATGATACCATTGCGTCCACTACCTATGAAGTGCGAGTTCCAGGTCTTTTGAGTGGACGTACTTTTTATGCCAGAGTTGGTGTACGGGTTAATGATAGTTATAAAAAGTTTGATTATTCAGATGTTATAAAAGTGGATATTACTAAATAGGCCACTAATAAACATAAGAAAATGAGTCACGCTTTGTCCCGGCAATTCTAAAATCATTGTAGATTTTTTATCATTATTGTCCGACTAAATCTTAATTAAAATGGCTGTAATTCAATGTGGACAAGCAATTCAGACGCTTTTTCCATTGTTCAAAAATGAAGGGAGTACCTCCTATTTCACAAAATTG
>SCQV01000505.1 GCA_004299085.1 Chitinophagaceae bacterium
CTCAGGCAAAAGCTAATCACTGCGTTCAACAAATGATTATTTCACCATAAAACCATACAAAGGTATGAAAATTAGATATCTACCCTATGGCGTACCTAAACGCTCAACGGGGCTTCCAAAACAACTTGTAATAGTTATGAAGCTAACAGTTTTACTTATTTTAGTGGCTGTCACCCAAATCTGCGCTAAAGGATACTCGCAAACAGTTACCATTTCAAAGAGTAATATTCCTTTGAGCAAAGTATTCAAGGAAATTCAAAAGCAAACAGGATACAATTTCCTATGTACTAAAGAACAGCTTTCTCAAAGTAAGGAAGTGAATATTGACCTGAGGAATGCGACTTTGAAAGAAGTGCTGGACCAGGCTTTTGAAGGTCAGCCATTAACCTATAGCATCCTTAATAATACAATTATTGTCAGGCACCGCAACCAGATGGCTCCGCTTGTTGCCCTTACTTCTATAAATGGTATTGTCGCTGATTCGGCTACCGGTAAACCATTGGCAGGTGTAACTATCCAGGTAAAGGGAAACACAATGGGAACGGTGACTGACGCCAGTGGACATTTCAGTCTCCGTGTGCCGGACAATGCCGTATTAATCATTTCTTACTTAGGTTATGCAAAAAGAGAGATTCAGGTTAATGGCCAAACCCAGTTTCATATCAGTCTTTCTCCTTCCTCCACGGCGTTAGATAAAGTAGTCGTAACCGCTTTGGGCATCAGCCGTCAGGAAAAAGCGGTCGGCTATTCTGTCGCCACTATCCCGGGAAGCGATTTCACCAAAGCCAGAGAACCCAATATTGCTTTTTCTCTGGAAGGAAGAGTAGCCGGAGTAAATGTCACTGTGCCCACAACAGGTTCTATGGGCAGCAGCCGGGTGGTTATCCGCGGTAATGGTTCATTTAATGGAAATAATCAACCATTGTATGTGGTAGATGGAATACCTATAGTCAATGATAACTTTGGCCAGATTAGCACATACTATGGAGGGACAGACGGCGGAGATGGCATTTCGGCCATCAATCCGGATGACATTGCCACTATTACGGTGTTAAAAGGAGGCACTGCCGCTGCATTATATGGTTCCCGAGCTTCCAACGGAGCGATTATCATTACCACAAAAAGCGGTGAGGCACACAAAGGAATAGGCGTGGAATGGAACAGCACTTTTACGGTTGAAACCCCCATTTTCAATAATAACGGCGTTCAATATGAATATGGACAGGGTATAAACGGGCAAGCGCCGCAATCGCAACAGGAAGCTTTTCAATTAGGTGCTGCCGATTGGGGCGGCAAGTTAAACGGGCAATCCGTTATCCAGTTTGATGGCGTGATGAGACCTTATTCTGCAGTAAAGAACAACGTGAAAAACTATTATTCAGGAGCCAACACCTTCACTAATACGCTTTCATTTTATGGTGGAAAACAAGACCTTAATTACCGTTTTGCAGTGTCTGATTTGAACAACCACGATCTGATGCCTAATTCAAAACTAAGAAGAGATAATTTCACCCTCAATGTCAATGCAAAGTTGAATAGTAAAATTGAGGTTCATTTTAACATCATGTATGTCAGACAGCGGGTTAATAACCGGCCTCATGCAGCGGATTATTCATGGAATCAGAATACCGTAGTGTATGGCCTTCCGGCAAATTATGATATCAGAAATTTAAAAGGAATTAATAATGGACTCGATTCAGTCGGTAATGAATATCTTTTCTCCAACAATATTTATTTTGCCAATCCGTACTTCATCGCTTATCATGAATTAAATTCCGATGCAATAGACCGTTTTATCGGTTCGGGAAATATTAAATATAACATCACGAATGACTTCTATGCACAGGCTATTTTCGGTGAAGATATCACCTACCGGAATTCATTTGGACTGACACCCACTTCCAGCGCTATTGATCCTGCCGGTGGAATAAGCAACAGCACCAATAATATCGGAGAATTCGACGGCCAGTTCACCGTTGGTTATAATAAAACATTCGATAAATTTTCTGTAAATGCTTTTGCAGGTGGGCACGTGATGCGTTCCACCCAGAAAAGCTTGGGCGCTTCCGGAAACACTTTTGTAGTCCCTGGATTTTATTCCTTAAATAATACTTCCGTTTCCAACAAAAGCTACTACCTGACACAGAAACAAATCAATTCGCTTTTAGGCTCTGCAGAGTTTGGTTACAATGGTGATGTATATCTGACTATTACAGGGCGAAATGATTGGTTTTCGACACTGAATCCTGAACAGAATCATGTTTTTTATCCCTCTATAAGTTTGAGTGATATTTTATCTTCGCAAGTCCAATTACCGGCATGGGTTACTTTCCTGAAATTGCGCGGGGCATGGTCTCAAACGGGTAGCGATTCGGACGTTTCTCCCTATTCCCAATCTCTCACTTATAGCGTATTGGGACAGACCTATAATGGACTACCTTTGGGTAATGTAGGCACAACTACCATTCCCAATACTGACCTAAGACCTTCAATAAATGATGAATATGAAGCCGGATTTGACTTAAAAACTTTGCAAGACCGGCTTGGGATGAGTTTCACATGGTATCATCGCATCACCAAGAGCGATATTCTTTCGGGTGCCATCTCTGAAACATCAGGATTCTCCAATGTATTAGAAAATGTGGGTAAAATTGAAAATAAGGGCATTGAGCTGTTAATTACAGGCACACCCATTCAAACCCCTCATTTCCGTTGGGATCTGAGCTTCAATGCAGGATATAATTTTAGTAAGGTCCTTGATTTATTACCGGGACAAAACTCTTTCCAGGTAGCGCAAAGCCGCCCGGGATTATATAGTGATGGCGGCGTTCCGGCTTATGTCTATCAGGTGGTAGGGCAACCTTATGGAATCATAGAGGGTTCCACCTATAAACGTGACTCCAAAGGGCAAATCATTTATGACAGCAACGGATTACCGGAAGTTGGACCCATTGCAAAGATAGGTTATAGTATTCCTCCTATGACTGCGGGCATTACCAGTCATATTGAATTTCATCAGTTTTCCTTCGACATACTGGTAGATGGGAAATTTGGAGCAGATGTTTCTTCCGGAACCAATAATCTGTCATGGTATTCCGGCCATGCCTCAGCCACTTTACCCGGCAGGGAAACCGGTGTGGTAGGAAATGGAGTTACAGAGGATGGAAAACCGAACACAGTAAACGTACCGGCCATGCAATATTATATGTACGTTGCCAATAACATTGCGGAACAGTTTGTATATAATGATGATTTCATTAAGTTACGTCAGGTTACGTTCGGGTATAATATTCCTTCGCACTGGATACAAAAAGCAGGGATTCAGGGAATCTCCGTTTCTTTCGTAGCACGCAACCTGTTTACCTTATACAGTAAAGTTCCAATGATTGACCCTGAATCCAGCTATCTCACCGGTAACCAACAGGGATTCGAGATGCTGTCAATACCGGCCACCAGAACATTTGGAGCAAACCTGGAAGTCAAATTTTAATTCCTTTTCTAAAAAATGATTATCATGAAACGATATATTTTCCTTTTTGCTATCATTAGTATAGCAGTAAGTTCCTGCACTAAAGATTTAAAAGATCTGAATGTGAATCCTAATTCACCTACTTCTATATCACCCGGGCCTTTGATGACTTATGTTGAACTGGAAACTGCACAACAATGTGACAGACGTTCCAGTGTCGGGTTTTGCATGATGTTTGTACAACAGACGGCTTCTTTATTAACTGACGATCTGGAAGGCGATAAATATTTGAAGAGTATTAACGAAGGAGAGCTATTTGATTTTACCTATCAGAATATTACTCCTGAATTAAGCTCACTGTTGTCAATGACTCGCGATAATCCAGACCAAAGCAATGACTACTGGATGGCTATGATATGGCGGGTGCTGGTGTATAGCCGGTTAACGGATGTATATGGGGATATTCCTTACAGCGAAGCAGGTAAAGGCTATACCAACCAGATTTACAAGCCAGCGTATGATAATCAGCAGAACATCTATACTTCTATGCTTCAGGAATTGGATTCGGCTGCTCAGGAGTTGGATCCATTAAAAGCAACCATGGGTAACGCAGATATTGTTTATAGTGGAAATATCAGCCAATGGAAGAAGCTGGCCTACTCCCTGATGCTGCGTATAGGAATGCATTTGAGTAAAGTAACTCCTGATCAGGCTCAACAGTGGGTACAGAAAGCATTGGCAGGCGGCGTCATCATGAATAATTCAGACAATTGTTATATTAATCAACTAAACGTTTATAATCAGCCGCAAGCGAATCCGATTAGCTTTTTCTTTAAGAAGTTTAACATTCTTTCTCTGGGCGATATCAAGATAAGCAATACCTTCCTGACTTATCTGAATATGACACAAGATCCTCGTTTGCCAGTTTATTGTTCCTTACCCAATGGCGATAATACTCCGGCAAACCAGAAAGGACTACCAAACGGTTATGATGCGCAATCCATAGCAGGTTATCCCGGAGGAGCTGATTTATCCACTTATTCCACTTTTAACGCTAATTACATTTTACCTTTGGGTGCTCCCACTTTCTTAGTTACCGCGGCAGAAGACCAACTACTGCTTGCTGAAGCGTCAGCAAGGGGATGGATTAGCGGCAATGCCCAAACCTATTATGTAAATGCGGTTCAAGCATCAATGAGTCAGATGTCATTGTATGGAGCTACTATTTCTCCTTTACAGACAGCAGCTTATCTGGCCTTGAATCCTTATCCTGCCGGAGGTACTTTAAATCAGCAAATTCAAACCATTGCCAATCAGTATTGGGTATCTACTTTCATGGATGGATACGCTTCTTATGATAACTGGAGAAGGACAGGATATCCTGTATTAACACCCGTTAATTATACCGGGAATGCTTCCAATGGAACTATCCCGAGAAGATTAGCCTACCCGCAGGACGAATATAGTGTTAATGGAACTAACGTACAAGCAGCCATTCAACAACAAGGGCCTGATAATTATACAACCAGGGTTTGGTGGGATAAGCAATAAAGGAGTTCAATGTTAAACCCTTTGAATAATCACTATTAAAAATCAATAGCCTTCGTTATAAGGCTAAGGTCCATCGTGATCTGGCCCTTTGGAATCAGCTTGCTTTAGCAGGCTACAATAGGCAATCCTTTGATCCCGATTGCGGTTGGCTTCGGTCAACTGTTAAAAAGTTGCAGAAATAAAGGGCTTTAGCCACATTTATATGATCACTAACTACCTAATTCTAAAAATCAATATGAAATATCTGGTTCCAATAAATAAGATAAAAATTTTATCTCTGTTTTTTATGATCATTTTTTTCTCCTGCAATCAGGTAAAAGAAAATAAAGCTTCATCTGATTTTGTGCATACCAAGGGCACTTTATTATATGATTCTGCATGGCATCCTCTCATGCTGCATGGATTGAATCTCATGAATAAAACAGAAGGTGAACATTGGTCAGGCATTGATAAAGCGACATTCGACAGTATCAAAAGCTGGGGGATGAATTGTGTCAGGTTGGGTATATTTTGGGATGGATTAGAACCAAAACCCGGCGCGATTGACACTGATTATTTTCATCATCTGGATAGTTGTCTGGTATGGGCAAAGGAAGATGGCATTTATGTTTTATTAGATATGCATCAGGATTTGTACAGCCAGAAATATAATGGGGACGGGGCTCCCAATTGGGCTTGCTTAGACGAAGGCAGGCCCAACACGGTGGCAGGTGGTTCCTGGGATGATGCTTATTTTACCAGTCCGGCTATTCAAACTTCTTTTGATGGTTTCTGGGAAAACAAGAAAGCGTTTGACAGTGTTGGGGTCCAAGATCATTTGGTCAATGTGTGGAAAACGGTGGCAGCACGGTATGCAAATAACCCGGTAGTTGTTGGCTATGACCTCATGAATGAGCCTTTCATCGGCAGTGGCATTAATCAGGTACAACAAATGTATTTTAAAATATTATTAGATACGCTACAAAGGAGCAAATCATATCATATCTCCAATGAACAGGCATTAATGCAATTATGGATGTCTCCTGACGGACGTGCAAAGATGATGAAAATGATGGATGACACCATTTTATTCAAAAGAATGATGGATGCCACTGAACCGATATATGCAGCTTTTGAAGAAAAATATCTGCAGCCATTTTATGAAAAAGTGTTTGCCGCCATCCATCAGGTAGATACCAACCACCTGTTATTCCTTGAGCCCAGCGTAAGCGCCAACATTGGTGTAAAAAGCTATTTAAAAAATACTTTTGGTAAATACATGGTTTATGCGCCACATACTTATGATATTGTTACCGACACCAAAGACCAGGCTGCATTTAGTATTCCGCGATTGAAACTTATTTTAGGCCGCCATCAGCAGAAAAGAGAACAATTAAATGTCCCGATGGTGATGGGGGAATGGGGCGCATTTTATGACGCAGACAGCACAATAATCCCCGAAGCAAAGTTTATTTTGCATACGATGGATTCCATACAATGCGGAAATATGTATTGGGCTTACCAGAAGGATTTAAGAAATAGGTCTTATTTCCGCGTATTGTATAAGCAATAACAGATTAAATTCTTAAATCGTTAAGCTATTGTTAGTTTTTATTTTACCTGGCGGGTTTTCTGCAGGATTGTGATTATAGTGCATGGTACGACAACCGCAGAACCGGTTACCCCGCATTTGTACTCACTCAATCCATCCACCAATTTAAATTCTCCCACCACGCAATTTCCTAAACGCTGGATGTATCCTCAGGATGAATTAGATCATAATGCTGACAACGTAGATTCTGCAATTCAAAGCCAATATGGTGGCAATGATGATGTAAATTCGCTGATGTGAATATTGAAAAATTAATCATGAGGCGCCCATCTAATATTTTTAGCCATTCATCGAAAGATGAGTGGCTTTTTTTATAGTATCCCGATATTAGATTATTTGGGAAATATTTAATCTCAAATCTTTATTTTCAACAAAACGAGACTTTTTACATCTAAAGCTATCTGATAATATTCTTTAGCTTCTTCAAGTTCAGGAGCAATAAATTCAGGATATCTTGCCATGACAGCATAGAGATTTAAATCTTTTATATTTATTGACAGGAAATCAACATCAATGCCGGCACATTTTTTTAATAAAGTATTTAGATCATGTGTCTTTATTAATTCCTGCCCATTGAACAAAAGAAAAGTCTTTAATAGTTTCTCAACGGCTTGTTGGCAATGAAAGCAGGCGATATCAAGAATAATGGGATTTATATCAATGATCATTGAGGCCGCAATGAGATCATGTTCTGCTTTTTCAAGCCATTCTTTAAGCAATTCTTTATCAATATCATTCATAACATGATGGCCTCTTTGAGTGCATAATAAATAATATGAGCTTTAGCATCTTTATATCGTTCAACCTCCTTTTTATCCTTTAAAAGAACATCAAAAGGAACATCAAGAGTCCACACAAGCGACTTGCTTATTTTACTTCCAATAGTCATTTTTTCTTTTCGTGTCAAATCAGTGCCAGTCACAATCAATAAATCATAATCGCTATCCTTATGAGCCAAACCTTTTGCCCTTGATCCAAAAAGCAGGATTTGTGCGTCCGGCAAGAAGGAATGAACGATGGTTTTGATCTTATTATTTATTTCCTTGTTATCCATACGCTACAAATATACAAAAAGCTTACCGCTGAAAGGGGAAAGAGTAAATTAAACCTGGGTTTTGGAAAAAATCTTTTGTTCCGGATATTTATGATACTCTTCCTGTTTATACTGCGCTGATGCAAGAGAGCAAATAAAGGTCAAGAGTTCAAATATTTTTTCTGGCCGTTTTCTTCATAATAACAAGATTTATAAGGTAACTACACAGGTATTAGTTAACCTGATTCATTGCTCTAATAATTTTCTGACACTGTCGAATTTGTAAATCAATTTTAAATCTTTTATGAATGTAGTTTGATAGTAATTGTCCGGTCC
>SCQV01000506.1 GCA_004299085.1 Chitinophagaceae bacterium
CATCCCCCTGCCCGTTATGCCCACATTTTTTTGCTCAATCGAATATATTAAAGACTTCCATTTAACAACACTGTCTATCGGATAATCAAAGGGGTTTGTCGAACCCAATAATGTTGCACCCGCCTCCAAATTTAATATGACATTTGATTTCAGATAAATACTGCCGGTTATATATTTACCCTGGTCAAAAACCAACTGTCCTCCTCCATGAGAGGATACATAATCTATGGCCTTTTGAATTGACCTGGTATTTAGGGTAACGCTGTCTCCTTTAATCCCGAATTCGCTTACGTTATACGTTTGAGCATACGCAGCAACAGTTATGAATATAAAAAGGAAAAATAAAAGTAGTTTTCTCATATTAATCATCTATTTGTATGTCACACAACAAAAAGCTCAGAGTATCGGAAAGCATATATGAATTATAACCGGGGTTTCAATGACCCTATTTTTCTCAAGTTTCTAATATTTGAAAATATACTTCCCCGATTGTACCAGTAAAGATGTTTGCCCATCTTTTTTGCTAATTAATTTAACTCCACTTACGTCATTAACCTCGTTCCCATCTTCCGTTATTTTCTTTTCTGTCGGAAGGATGACAGTAGCCGTACTATTGACCGGAATATCAATTTCGTAAGTAAATCCATCATTTGATCTTTTCCAGGAAACACCAATTTTGCCCACAATAGAATGGTAGGATCCTTTCGCCCATTTCAGTTTTCCCCCTATTGCCGGTTTGATAAAAAAATGATGATATCCCGGATGTTTTTCATCGGGCCTGATACCAAGAATATTTTCAAACATCCATTCACCTACTGCACCAAAGACCGGTTGATTAAAAGAATTCATGTTCGAGTCCTGAAACCCTCGCCCTTTTACATAGCCATCCCATCTCTCCCAGATAGTAGTCGCTCCCTGATCAATCGAATATAGCCAGGATGGGAACCGATGACTCTGCAGTAGTTTATAAGCGATATCGCTATAGCCGTTCATGCTTAATTGATTCATGAGCATTTCAGTAGTATGAATACCTGTTGAAATACGATAGTCATAGGCCTTCACTGCATTCACCATATTTCCTACCACCTTATGCTTTAATTTTTGTGGGACTAAATTGAATTCCAATGCAAGGGCATATCCGGCTTGTGTATTTCCAGTTATAATACCATTACTATTAACAAAGTGCTTATCAAAAGCAACTCTAATCGCCAGGCTCAAAGAATCATAACGTTTAAATAAATTCTTTTTCCCAAGTATTTTACAATCTTTAGCTAAGAGCATAGTTGAATAGGCAAAATAAGCAGTATTGAAAAGGTCTTTGGGCACACTTCCTCCAGTGGTAGGATAGCCTTGTTCTTTTATCGTGTTTCCATTTAACCAATCCCCATAATCCTGGCCTACTTCATTCGTCCTTATCAAATCAGGATTATTTTTTAAAATGTTATCAATAAACTTACACATGCTCTCAAAATTATCTTTTAGGATTTGGGTATCGCCATAGTTCAAATATACCCTCCACGGAAGGATAACGCCTGCATCCGCCCAACCGGGAGCATCATAATAACGAAAACCCTGCGTCACATAAGGTGCGTAATTGGGGAATCTCCCATCTTCCGTTTGTTCATCTCTAATATCTCTCAACCATTTTTTATAAAAAGACTCCATATCCATATTATAAATGGCTGTTTGGGAAAAAATCTGGGCATCTCCCATCCACCCCAAGCGCTCATCCCGTTGGGGGCAATCCGTGGGGATCCCCGGCATATTATCCTGTTGAGTCCATAAAATATTCTTCCATAATTTATTTAAATCCTTGCTCGAAGTTTCCAGAGAGGAAACTACTGGTAAAGAGGATGCCATTACTTCCCCAGTTACCTGGTCTAATTTCGGTGGCTCCGAAAGTCCCAATATTTCGACGTATCTAAAGCCATGATAAGTGAATTCAGGCTCGTAATTAATTTGTGACTCTTTCCCCGGAATGAATACATCTACCGGTTTGGCATTTCTAAGATTTGCAGTATAAAGCGTGCTATCCGCATTTAGCATTTCTGCATATTGAAAGAGGAGCTTTCTTCCAGGATTATAAGGAAGTGTCAGCTTAACCCAACCGGCTATATTTTGTCCCAGATCAACTATATAAGCACTCTTTTGGTGCTGGCCCTCTTTTAACTTAAAGATTGCGATTGGTTTTACCTCTTTAACTACTTTGATTGGCGGATCCATTTGAGCATGTAAAGAAACGTGAATCGTTGTATCAACAGATACACCACCCCAACCATTATCCTCAAACCGGGGAATTTTCCATCCTCTCGGATTAGCTCTCTCATCATATATTTCCCCATCGAATATTGATGCCGCTTGAACCGGCCCATCTTTCAATATCTTCCAACTTTTATCAGATACGATGGTATCCGATGAACCATCTGAATATTCGATCTGAAGCTGTGCCAGCAATCTTCGATTAAAGCCATATCTGCCGCGATAAAAATGAGACCACAAAGCGCCGGCATACCAACCGTCGGCTAATACAGCACCTATAACATTCTGACCTGAGTTAAGCATTGATGTAATATTATATGCCTGATATTGTACTCTTTTGGAATAATCAGTCCATTCAGGAGCCAATATCTGATTTCCAACTCTTTTGCCATTTAAATAAATGAGGTATGCCCCCAAAGCACTTGCATATAATGTAGCCCGGATGATCCTCTTTTTTATGGTAAACTCCTTCCTCAGCAAAGGAGAGGTGGGGATAATATATTTATCCTGCACGGTGATTGAATCTATCGGACTGAGTCCAATCCATTTAGCTTTCCAGTCATTTTTATTTAATAATCCCATTGACCAGTGCTGAACATTACTCCAATTGCTTACATGATTGTGTCCATCCCAAACCCGGGACTTCCAATAATATACTCTTCCTGAAAGCAATTGCCTTCCATTATATCTGATTTGATTAGTTTCACTGCTAATGACCTTTCCAGTGGACCATATATTTCCGACATTATTTTTCAATTTAAGCATATCGCTTGAAACAATAATTTGATATGCTATTTGCCTCTCTCCCTTTTTCCGCGAGATCAGTTCCCAACTCAAGCACGGTCTTGTATCATCAATCCCCAATGGATTTGTGAGGTAGTCACAACGTACATTACCTATATTAATCGTATCAGCACAAATTACCGGCTTTTTAAAGGACAGAAAGGAGACGGGATAAAGTAATAAAAGAAAGAGCTTAAGCCTGTAATAAGATATTGTCATTATCTGCTTCTTTATTCCTCATCATAGTATTGTGAATAGCAGAAGTTCCTTCTGGCTTATCCTCGTTCATATTAGCTATTTTTAATAAAGAAATGCCGGAAGAATACTAAGCAAAAATGTTATTTTCATTTAACCTTGGAACTATAAGTTTAAGAAATAGCTATGCGGGTACCTGTCCTGGCATATCCCTGATTATCTACTTTGTATTTCCTTAAAAGATAATAATCAAAATTGATTAAGCAAATAGGCTGCTGGTTTTAAGGGCAGCCTACTTACTGTTCAAATACAAATGCCTTTTATTAATTCTGAACCATTTTGGGATTATTTTCCATTTCATTTTCAGGAATCTGTATGGTCATTCCAGAAACCGGGAGTGTATTAAAATTGAGATGGTCCGTTGATCCCGTCCTATTCACAGGAATATTCCAGCGCTTGTTGTTATAGAATTCAAGCCCGTTTTCTCCCCACATTTCTATTCTGGTCTGTAATTCAACCATCTGCAGCGGAGTCATTCCAGCCATGGACGGATAGGTGGCGCATGTTAAAGGAATATTGCCGGTCCGGGTACGGGCTGCAAGCAGAATGTTCAATGTAGCTTCTGCTCCATTACCATCTCCACTTTGTGCTTGTGCTTCAGCCTTCATCAACAAAACCTCAGATGAACGCATGTATTGACAAGTTGTTTGATCTGAGTGAATGGCCACTCCATCAAAACCCTGCGTAGAGGCATATTTAAAATTGATATATGAAGGCAACGTGTTTACAGTTCCATCCTGTGGATAAGTATAATTGCCAAAAGCGGTATTGCCCTGAAAACAATCTTTTCGATAGTCATTATTTGCAATCTCATTATATAGCCGGTCGTCTATTCTTTTGTATGCTGCCACTCTTCCGCCATAACTCCCCCCAAAAGGATCCATTAAATCCACTGTAGCAGTGTTGGCAACGCCTAATGGGAAGCCCAGTATCACCTCCGGGTCCATCGCATTATTTAAGAATCCATTCTGAGTAGGATCAAATACAGGGTTTCCCGGCGTACCTGTATTTTTACTTCCATATTGTGCCTGGTCCATCAGATTAGGATAGTTGCTTAAAATACGATTACATGCAGTAATTGCTGTAGCCCAATCGCCGGTGACTATTGACACACGCGCAAGAATAAAATTCGCTACACCCATATCAATATCTGACGGATTGGATGTATAACCGATTCCTGCAGCGTTAAGAAGTGAAATGGCCGTATCAAGATTACCTTTAATGAAGCTATATGTATCAGAGACTGACGAGCGCGCCTGGTATGGTTGATAAGGATTGAAAGTAGTATATATGGGCATACCCAACTTTTTACTACCGCCCAATACATAAGCATCCTGATAATTCTCCATTAGAAAATTGTAAGCATAAGCCCTTACTACTAATGCGCTGGCCTTAGCACCTTCCAGGAAGGTATTATTTGCAACCACATTATTCGGAAGGTAGTTAAGTAATTGATTGGCACTCGTGACAAGGCTCCAGGCGAAATTCCAATAAGAAGCGTTTAACCGGACATCATTGGTACTTTGAAAAGCACCTAAATCATACTCAACAGATCCTGCAAGGGTGCCTAATCCTTGTTGATTCCCCAACACCATATCATTCCCTTCTAGACTACGCATAACAGCCATTCCCTGATTAGTACTATATGAAACATCAGAGCCTACTGTGCCGAAGTTAAACAGTAAGGGCATACTGTTTGCCATACCTCCAATAACCAATCTTATTTTAGCTGTATCACCGGAAGCGAGCAATGCTTTAATTTGTTGATCCGTGATATTATTAGGGGGCGCTACATTCAGTTCTTTAGAGCAGCCTGAAAAAAACAGGAGAGCCACTCCGAGCGCACCAACTATATAGATTCTTATCTTTTTCATTTTTAATGTTTTTTCTCGTTAACTTAATTAGAATGTAACATTGAGTCCGGCCGAAATAGAGCTCATTTGTAAATAATAACCAGCTCCGACTTCCATGCCACCTACCAGGGACATACGTGGGTCAATGCCTGAGTGGGAAGTCAGGAATACCGGCTCCTCTGCTGTAACATAGACCCGCAGGCTCTCAATTGATAATCTTTGCAGGAGGGTATTACCGAAGGTATATCCTAACGTAACATTCTTGAGATTAAAGTATGAGGCGCTGAAAAGGCCCATATTCGTATAGGCCCATGATCCGATAGTAGCACCATCGGTGAAGTTCTCAGAACCATTGTAAAACAGCATAGGAAATTTTGCATTGGTATGCTGGGGTGTCCAGGTATTGTTCAAAAGTTCTGAAGACACTTGATTTCCATCATCACCGAATTCTCCACTCAGATAATAACCATTAGAATATGCAACACTTAAGAATTTACCTCCAAGCTGATAAGCTATCACAGCGCTCAAATCAAAATTTTTATAGTAAAAAGAAGTAGTTACCCCACCAACCCATTTAGGAAGGGCACTTCCGAAGGAATACCGGTTCGCCATGGTATAATTTGTCGTATTG
>SCQV01000507.1 GCA_004299085.1 Chitinophagaceae bacterium
ATCAGAAGAAGGAACTTTCCATATAGTCATGACGGTGGAGGCCATTCTTTCCGACCATTGTAATGGTGTCTGAGAAAAAACAGAAGTCGTTATGAACAAACAAAATATGGTTAACTTAAAAAACAAGCGCATAGCATTAATAACCATCGGCAAGGACTTCGCAGATGTCTGGTACTTCCATCATACTTACGCCTCAAAGCTATATGATAAGTGAGGAAAAAGAAAAGCAATAAACATATTTATTTACGCAATCGTTACCGGTAACGTTATCGGACAACCTATTCATTTCTCATTTATCCAAGGACGTTATCCTGAACCAATCAAAATCGGCATAACCCGCATCATTGGTTTTTGTTGTGCTTGTACAAAATAAACCCACTTTGGCTCCCATCCATTTCCCCGGAACGGCTGTAAATGAATCTGCAACATTTGTAAAGTTAATTCCATCTGTACTATAGCTGAAATGACACACCGCTTTTGTATCCACTTTTACGCTGAAATACATTGTACTGTCTGGCAGAACTTTTAACTCCTGCACTTTTTCTGGTGTACCTTCATTTGCTTTCATACAGGTAACATAAGCAAGCTGAAATCCGTTGGTATTCTTTGTCAAAGAAAGATAGGCATAATTCGTCCCCATTATAGCGAAGCCGGCTTTATCTCCATCGTTCAAAGCATGAAAAGTACACTTGGTTGTAACCATAAACTGCTCTGCCGGAAATTTCTGCATCAGCATATTCGGTACCTCCTCATAATTCTTATAGGATTTTTTCAAGGGTTGTGCATATAATCTCAATGCTCCTTTACCCGTCATAAAATACCAGGCCGCTTTTGGGTTTGCCTGCCATTGCCATTGCAAACCCAGGGTAGTCTCATTAAACTCATCCGATGTTTGCGGTGTTGCAACAGGATAAGTTTTACCTACCTTAGGTTTCTGATAAGTTTCTACCGGCACTCCGATTCCATGCTCATCTATCCCAATGATGGGCCAGTTATTGATCCATTTCATAGGTTCCAGATAAGTTACTCTTCCATACGCTCCCATATCACGGAAATGAATAAACCAAGATTGCTTTCCATCCGGTGTAGTCACCCATGCTCCCTGGTGCGGGCCATTGATCGAGGTATTTCCCTGATGCATCACTACTTTTCGTTCATAAGGCCCATCAATATTCTTCGACCGCAGTACTATTTGCCAGCCTTCTTTTACTCCCCCTGCAGGAGCAAAAATGTAATAATACCCGTTACGTTTATATAGTTTCGGCCCTTCCACGGTCGGATCTATTCCATGGCCATCATAAACAATAACTCCCTGATCTAATAACTTCGTACCTGCTTCATTCATTTTATTAATCACTAAAACGCTTTTAATTCCTGCCAGGCTCCCCGCATAAGCATGTACCAGATAAGCTTTACCATCATCATCCCACAAAGGGCAGGGATCTTCCAAGCCTTTTCCTGCCTGTATCAATATCGGGGTTGACCAGGGGCCGGCAGGATGCTTCGCTTTCACCATGTAAATGCCATAATGGATATCCGGATAATAAATGTAAAATTCTCCATGATGATAGCGGATGGCAGGCGCCCATACGCCATCGCCGGGTTGTACTTTGGAATAATGTTTATAAGGAGGTTGGCGCATCAAAGCATGACCAATGATAGTCCAGTTAACTAAATCTTTAGAGTGCAATACGGGTAAACCCGGAATGGCATCAAAGCTGGAAGCAACCAAATAATAATCATTCCCTACCCGGCATACATCCGGATCGGAATAATCAGCAAAGATGACGGGGTTCCTGTATTTACCGTTACCTAAATCAGGTACCCAAACTTTGGATATTACATGCTGAAAAGATGATGGAACCTCTTGTGCATATAATGATACATTGAATATGCAGAAAACACAGAGCGATATAATGAATTTTTTCTTCATATTTCTCAGTACTCTTTGTTGCTTAGTGAAAAATTTGATAAAGGTTCCCAGGCGTTTTCGTTCACCGTAAAAATATTTTTCACAGTATATTTTCCCAATGCTTGTTTTGTAAGCTGATGTGACCAACTAACTCTTCCGGCAGAATCGGCGCCTTTTCCAGTGGAATGATATTCTGCATAAAAAACCGTCTTTTGAGAAGTATTCCAGTCTTTCCATCCTTCCGGGGCGATAAAAGCGCCCATCGCACAATTTATAAACACCACCTTTGCATACTTACGCCAGGGGCGGCCCAGATAAACTTTGTTCACTTGAGGTAATGCCTTTATATGACAGTTTTTAAAAACAAATCCATACGAAGCATTTTTTGCCGTAGAAGCGGCGGTAATGTATGCATTTGCTTTACAAATAATAGTGCAACTATCAAATAAAGCAGTTGCCCCGCCAAAAATAAAATCGGTCGTTCCTTCGATAAAACATTTATTAAAATAATTCCGGAAATTTTCGCCCGCCACATACAAAGCATCCTGATTCCCGGTTATCTTACAATTGACAAAAGAGCATTTGTCTGCATCCACATCTAACGCAATGGCCTGTCCTACGGGGCCTGCATTATTCTCAATCGTTAAATTTTCAGCCAGCAATTCATTACCCTGAACAGTCAGGGTAGCCGTATAAAACGTGCTATTGGGCCCTTTATTTATTTTATGAAAGTAATCCCCGTACACAATGACAGTACGGTCTCTGCTTTGACCCATCAATGTAATTTTTGGATTCCATTCAGGTATCAGCACTTTCTCGTTATAAACCCCATTTTTTATATAAACAGTAATTTGCTGATAGGGAAACGATTTACAGGATTCAATGGCTTTTTGTATGGAAGTAAAATCACCACTGCCATCTTTGGCCACGGTAATATAATGACTGTATTTCTGTGCGAATGCCTGCGTAAAAAATGCGGGAAGCACACAAAATGAAAAGAATAAGATGATGTATTTTTTCACTGTTTTAAACTTCGTGATTTTCCTTAGCGCACTTTGTGGCTTCGTGAGCCAAATCCTAATACAACTTATTCAACCCCTTCCACACTGCCTTTGCAATCTGTCTTTGTCCTGCCACATTGGGATGTAATCCGTCTGCATAGTCGGGCTTTGAAACCACATGCAACAAAGAAATAAATCCTGTATGTTCTTCTTTTGACAATTCTTTATATTTCTTTTCTAAATCAACAAGTGCTTTTTTAGTATTTTCATTATACATTTTTTTCTTATTCAGTTCCGTCATGATATGAATGTTAATATCTGTAGGGGAAAGGATCACTACTTTTGCCGGAGGATCAACTTTTCGTATTTCAGCTATCATCCACTTCATATTGCCGACGCAGTTATTCACCATAGAGTCATTCCCGTTTTTCAAATCATTTACACCCAGAAATATCAGATAATAACCTGCATCAGGATATTTTTTAAGCACAGGTAGTAATTCTTTTTTATCGGCAGTCTTTCTTCCACTCCTCCCTTCATTAATAAAATCCACTCCCGGATGATTTCCCCGCTGCAAAAACTTTACCCAGCTATCTCCATCCACTTTAGCGCCGTAAGTAATCGAATCACCAAAACAAATTACCTGGCCATGAACAGGTTGATCAACTACCATAGCAGTTAATCCGGACATACCGATAAACATTAACGGGACAATGGCACTTTTCAAGATCATTTTATTGATTGACTTTCTCTCCATTGATAGTTGTATTCACTATTTTAAAATTATTTACATTTTCTATAATATTCTTTTTGGCAACATGGTTAAAAGAACAGTTGCTTATGACAATATTACCTGCGGGCTTATCTTTTCTCCCTGCAATATAAACGGCATATTCACTTTTCTGACTCGTTACATTACTGATATATACATCATTCAGGGAAGGCGGGAAATGGCAGTCAGGGCCTTCTTCATTCCCATAAAACATATTTACCCTGACAACTGCTTCACGTACCTGTCCCACCTGAATATCTCTGAAATAAAAGCCTTTCAGCACACCACCACGGCAGGCATTGGATTTTATCCGGATAGCCCGATCCAGATTGGGGCTGTTCATTTCACAATTTTGTGCGAATACATTTTCAACCCCACCCGAAGTCTCACTACCAATCCCCACTCCGCAATGTCCGTCTCTCATCTGGCAATTCTCTACGATAATATTTCTGGAAGGTATATTGATACGGCGTCCATCCTCATCGCGACCGCTCTTAATGGCAATGCAATCATCCCCATTACTGAAAAAACAATTCTTGATTAAAACATCCGTACAGGATTCAGGATCACAACCATCATTATTAGGTCCATGGCTGATAGTGGTTACACCATCAACCGTTACATTCTGACTAAGTGTAGGATGCAATATCCAGAAGGGAGTGTTTTTAATGGTTACGCCTTGTACTAAAATATTTTTACAACGATAAAATTCCAGAAAAGAAGGGCGCAGGTAATGTCCGTTACCGAATATTCTCTTTTCAACCGGAACTCCCTCCGCGGCCATCTTTGCCAATGCAGGCCGGTTTCCGGGGGCCTTCATAGATGGCATCCCTTCTTTCCATCCAAATTTTTTTGAACCCGTCCAATTCCACCAATGTTCGTTATCTGCCTGGCCATCCAAAACACCTTTGCCTGTAACGGCAATATTTTCCTGGCCATACGCATATATCAAAGGCGAATAGTTCATCAGTTCAATGCCTTCATAGCGTGTAAGTACCAAAGGAAGATAATCATCCGGATCAGTACTGAATTTTATTACAGCGCCCGCATCCAAATGCAGGTTTACATTACTTTGCAAATGAATGGGTCCCTTGACAAAATAAGCCCCTTTAGGAATAATAACTATACCCCCCCCTGCCTGATGGCATGCTG
>SCQV01000054.1 GCA_004299085.1 Chitinophagaceae bacterium
GACATTAGCCCCATCATGGCGGTTATCATGTATTCAACGTCTTCCAATATTGCTCACATGATTTTGATAACCGGAATAACCGGGGATGGAACACCTGATGGAACAAGTTTACAAGTAAATGACCCACTACCCTTAAATACGGGAAATACTTACACTATAGCCTTCAATGATTTTCTGAGTAAGTTTGAACA
Source organism: Chitinophagaceae bacterium (assembly GCA_004299085.1). Taxonomy (GTDB): domain Bacteria; phylum Bacteroidota; class Bacteroidia; order Chitinophagales; family Chitinophagaceae; genus FW021-bin31. The sequence goes on from SCQV01000054.1 coordinate 192, forward strand.
AGTAGTGGCTTATGAGAACAAGTTTCCAAATGAAAATCTCACATCTCAGTTGTTTTATTTTCCGGCATCAGCCACTTCGTCAAATACTTCCGATGATTCATCAACCACTTCGACCAATTCTTCCGGTGATACCCAAACTAATAATTAATATAAAATTTTATGAAAAAACAACCGGTATGAAGCTCATTTTCTTTCAGCCGTAAAATGAAGGAACGCTAATTCTGCTTTGCGAAAACAAGCAGGAGCAAATTTTCATAAACAATTAAATTTTAAGACTATGGACGTTTACAAAGTTCTGGAGGATCTCAAAAAAAGAGCCGCCGGAGTTGATCCCAAAACAAATAAAATGCCGGAGGGATATTTTATTTCATTCAGGCCAATTGGTTTGCCAATTGCTCCTGAAGATTTCGAAAATCCCTGGTCGCCGTTTGGTTCAGAACTGCTCGGCGCTACTGAAAACGCTGCTGCAGAATCAGCCAAAATAAATCCGCCAGCTACATCATCAACCCCTATGCCTGCGAATGCTCCACCACAGGTTACTATGGATCAATTAATAACAGCCGGTGTTGGGCAAAGTGAAAAAAATTACTACAACACATTCTGGCTTACCAATGATAAATTGACCATGGATGAAAAGTGGAGTGTAATGCCTGACGCTGGTACGGTGGATTCCGCATGGTTTGCTATTATAAACGGAGCGCAGGAAGTAACTTCAAACATGGTACTGAACAGCGATTTGCAAAAATCAATCGCTGCTGCAAAAGCGGTTTTGGTGGACCCAACAACCGGAAACCCTACTGCTCACTATAATGCTTATTTGTATTATCAGCAGAAATATTTTGAGGCGCAGCAAAATCTGAATGGCCAATATGCGAATGCTATTGAAGACCCTAATGCTTTTGCGATGTGGCCTATTAATGGAAAAATACCGCAGGAAAAAGTAAATTCCGCTCTGGAAAACTGGGCCGGGCTTGGATATAAAAGTGAAATAGAAACTGCAATGGCCACACTGAACGCACAAGGAATGGATCCTTCCATCGCACTCATCAATCGTTGCAAACTTGCGTATGAAAATAGTCTTGGTGAAATGGCCAACATTGGCACTATACCTTACACTTTTATTGAGCCATCCACTTTTTATGATGCATACGAACAGGATGGCTGGACAAAATATTTTCAGGATAGTTCGAGCGTAAGTGAAACCACTTCATCATCCGGTTCTTCTGAAAGTGGGTTTGCCGGCATCAGTATTGGTTTTTTCAGCATCGGCGCAGACGCGAGCCATTCGCAAAGCCAGACTGCCATGCAAATTGATACATCGAGCATGCAAATATCATTTGATTTTTGTTCGGCAGATATTCGGAGGCCCTGGTTAGATACCAACTTATTGGATCTTACCAACTGGTTTTTACTTAATAATGCAAAAAATTGTATTTCTGACGGTACATTTAGCCAGCAACTTCAACATGCGAATAATGTAACTACTTTCCTGCCTTCAATTGTTACTAGTTTGATATTTATAAGAAACCTGAAGATTAAATGGGCAATGACTCAAATGCAAAAGCATACATTCCAGGAAGCAACCAGTGGTGGCGGTTTGGTGGGTGTCGGACCATTTTTCTGCGGCGGAAGCGGTTCATCAACTGATGCAAACTCCAGTTATCAAAGTACTTTCAATGACCAGGGAATAGAGGTGCAAGGTGTACAATTAATTGGCTATGTATCTGTAATCACACCTGCGTCTCCACGTTTGGATTCAAAAGATTATATGGTAAAAGCAAGCAATCAGCCAGCTTCAACAAGTATAAACAGTGCTACTACCGCTAGTCAGCCGGCGGCGAGTGGAGTGCCTCAATAATTTACCAAATGGCCGGTGTATCTCCTGCACTGGCCATTAAAAATCATCATCATGGACATAGACGATTTAATTCAAAACATCCACCAGTTTTTTATAACGCAATATGGAAACAGCCCCGATCAATCACAAACCTTCCTTGCATTTGAACCTCTGGGGCTGATGGTATCTCCGGATGATTTTATGCACAATGGATCCTTTAATCCTACGCTTGCCAGCCAGCAAATTTCTATGATTGCAGATGTAGTACCCGCTATCAGTGATGCCTTCCAACAGGATGCATTGAATAAAATAAGCGATCAATATAGCGCTTTGACGGGCGATGGAAATAATTTATTAGGTTCAATTATGCTTTATAGCAAGAACATAGACGCTGACCAATTGGATCAGTACGTGGCTTTATTTGGTAATCTCAAAGCCAATGCACAACAAAGGTTTAGCCAATCAGGCGAACAGGCATCTGTATTGAATCCTTCATTGCAGGTTGCAGCATGCAACGTAAGCCCGGGTACATGGTATGATAAGGACAGCCCCATCTGGCAGAAAAAAACATTTCAGCAAAACCAGTCACAACCAATAAACACGCCGCCACCCAATCAAACAAAGTTTGTGTGGAAACTGAATCCGAATGCTCAGATAATGTCCAATAACCTGCACATTCAACACATTTTATTAAACCACCCTACACTCTTAGAAACGACTCAACTTCATACAGAATCCGTGGAAACTAAGGTGAATCCAGTGCCGGTTGCTGCTGTTCCAGTACAAGCAAAAACAGCAGTAGCTTCTGTGCAACCCGAAACAACTCTGCCCACGAACGTAATGCTTCATTCCACCGTACCACAGGATAATATTAAAGTGATAAATACAGGAAATATATCTGCGGCAGAGTCCGAAAATAATTCCAGTCAGGCTGTAAAACCTGTTGATAACGGAACTCCCATTATTAACCGCACCAATTATACCGTTTTAAGAAATACGCTTCCATTTAGCCAGATGGTAAATCTGAACCGCGTTATCGGATTAAACAATAACACCGTTAGCCAGCCTGTAAATTCAAATCAATTTACCATAGACTTTTCTTATTCATTGGTGAATATTGATAGAGACTGGATTTACCAGCCACTATTAGACAAAGCAGCATTATGGTATGCACTTACCATGAGGGCAGGAGATTTTTCTACAGGAAATAACGATGCTACTAATAAAGGTTTGCTGCGTTGTATTCCCAAAGCAATGATAGTGGTGAAGGATGTAACTATTACTGCAACATGGTCTGTTACAGACAAACAACTTGCAGCTTCTTCTTACGGATTTGGTTGTTTTAATATTTCTGGCAGCCAGCCTATTAATACCAACAATCAATTAATTGCTCCCGGTATTCAGATCATCGCTTGGATCTGTGAAGTATTGCCAAAACTGCCTTTGAATGATGATCCCGGCTTGCCGGTAATAACATCATCTGATCCTGGCAATCAGCCACAAAACACTCAAAATGATTCGGGAGCAAATACAACATCTGTAAATAATGAAGGCACAGGGCCTGATGCCAATAGTACAGATAGTAATAGTAACTCAAATACGGATAATTCAACGAATAGCAACAACAGTGGTTCAACTGGTGTCAATTAACTCTTGGATAAATAAATGTTTTTTTGAATAATAGATCTTGTTACTATGCTTAGTAGAATTTATATTTTTTAAAAATAAAAATTTCTAAATAAAATCTTTTCAGACAAATACTGAGGGATAAAATCAAAACTTCATTTTATGCAAGAGAAAGATTTTATAGAATGTTCGTTTATTAACGATGATAAAAAATACATAGGCGAAATCACGAAGGTTGATGCCAATTCTTTTGACTGCCATTTTTTAAATTCCGGCGAATCATACACGTTTGATTCAGAAACTATGAAGGTTACGAGTCTTGGGGGAACCATTCCCGTTGGAACTCAAATCGC
>SCQV01000508.1 GCA_004299085.1 Chitinophagaceae bacterium
AACCATTGGAGATTGCAGGGAGGTAATCTTCTAAAATATGTTTGTTTCTCAGCGCACCGGATTATTTTTTCAGTTCCCTGCGTACTTTCTTTACAAAATTCACAGAAACTTCAGCAATATAGGTAGCCTATGCAGAATAAGTATGGGGAATTATATCTGGCAAGAACGACTAAATGCCCTATCTTCAGAAAAAATTAACCATATTGGTGGAAACCAGCAATTCCTGATGATCTAATGAAAAATAATAAATGAAAAAAGAAAATACTATAAAGATATTTGAGCAGAAACAAGTCCGCACTCAGTAGACGAGGAAAAGGAACTTTGGTATATTTCAGTCATTGACGTATTGGAAGTGCTTACCGAAACAGGCCAGAAAGTATTTGACCTGAAACCCAAGCTAAAAAAAGAAGGAAGTGAACTAATCGGACAGTTGAAAATACCTGTACCAGATGGGAAAATGCGACTAACTGACATAGCCGATACTGAGCAGATTTTCAGGCTCACAACATTGATTCATAAAATAGATAAAGATATATTTCCTGATAAAAATAATCGTATTGATCCTCAAACTTATTGAATTGTCCGAGAAGAGTAAATATTTGAATGCAACTCGCATTCAACTGAAAGTTAGATCACAAGTTCATATTTTACTTGATCGGGCAACTCTTTTCACATCTTGGTATAGTGTTGTAATTATTTAATTATGCAACATAGTGCCCATCAAATAATCTAACTAATGAATACTATTACCCTCTTTTTCTTTGGAGGAAAAAAGACTTCAAAAAGGGAATTGAAAAAAGGAATGTTAAGAAGTAAAGGATGGCAAAGGAGCCTTCATTATTCTTCTCCGGCAGCAGGCCCATTGTGCTTATACCAGCTATAGCCTATCACACCAATCAAAGCAAATGGAATCGCTGCAATATATAAAATACCTCCGTTCAAACCCTTAGCAGCATCAGAACCCTGTTGCGCTGCATCTAATGAACAAATAGAGCAGCCTTGCGCCATCACGTCAGGAATATTTATCAGCAGCATGATCACTATCAGACCTGCCATCATCATTCCGTATTTTCTTAAATTTTTCATCTCAATGATTTAAAACAAAGTTACAACATTTATATATCCAACCGGTTTATTTTTTCAATAATAAGGGGCCATCATCATGTACACAATCACTCCGCTGATAGTTACCCACAGCCACAAAGGCCAGGTAACACGCGCTATTTTCTTATGCTTCACGAAATTTCCTTTCAGCGCGCGGATCAATGTGATTAAAACTAAAGGAACAATTACAGCCGAAAGTACAATATGGCTGATGAGAATGGGAAAATAGATATACCGGATGATTCCTTTCCCCCCAAAATAATATTGCGGACTAAGGAAATGAAATGCCAGATATACTACCAGAAAAAGTACCGATAATCCTACTGCCGAAAGATTGCAAGCCTTATGTGCTTTCACATTTTTATGCCGGATAAAATAAAAGCTGCAAAGCAGAAGAATGAAAGTGGTAAAGTTCAATAATGCCTCTATCAACGGCAACACTTTGATATTAAATCCTACAGGAATATTAGGATGAGGGATAAGAAATAATATGGCAATTCCCACCGGAATGACAACGGATATCAGAATCAGTGGTATAGTCAGATTTTTGTGCTTCATTGTCCATTTTTCATCTTTTCGAGCATCAGCATGGAAATATCCCTCACACACTGCCTGACACGGGATGAATCGAAGGCATCATAATAACCTCTTACATATTGGTTTTTCCCCATTAAAATAAACACAGGTGAATATAATGAGGTATCACTACTGTTTGCTTTTTGCAAGGTAATCTCAAAATCTGTTTTTGCCATAGCTAATATTTCAGGCCTGCTGCCGGTCAAAAACCACCACACATCATGATTGACCTGAAGGCTGTCTGCATAGTTTTTTAAAAGAGTAACCGAATCATGTAGAGGATTTGTGCTAAGTGTAAGAATATGGAAACCAGAATCACTGCGTTCATACGTATTTTCTATCTTCTTTAAGATGGCCGACATGTGGGAGGCTTTAATGCTATCCGTCGTAGGGAAAAACGTAACTAAGGTTACTTTGCCAACGAGATCTTCCCTTGAAATAGTATTTCCGATCTGATTGGTCAGGCTAAAATTATTCAAGCGATGATATACCGTATCAAAATGCTCCTTACCCTTCTCATAAGTGCCGTGAATACTTTCTACTACATAATGGCGAGGCATTTGCAAGTCTTTCTTGCTGATGCGATATAAAATAAAAGCGCCGATAACGGGAAGGGCTAAGATGAAAAGTGGTACAACCTTATTCCACTTCCACACTGGTTTTATAGATTCCTTTAGTGAAATGATTGCCGGTTTTTATTACTCATTCTGGTGTTTAACAGTCTGCCAGGGTACAGTAGCCTGAATATCACTGCGGTCGCGCTCACGCATGTGCTTCCACGAATTTCCATCCCACAAAAAAGCCGTGATAGCCCAAAGGAGCAGCAAAAGAGGGATCAGGAAGACCTTTATTAAAGTACTTACCTCGTGGCGAAGATGCATAAACTCCCCAATAATATAGAACGCTTTTACCACGGTCAAGCAGATGAAAATGATGTTCAAAAGCATTCGGGGAGGAAACGAAGTAAAGTAATAGAGAAAGGCCAGTGAAATTTCCACAATAGTAACTACCAGGAGTATCCAAAACACTCTTAGTAATGATCGCACTATAGGGTCTTTTATCCTTTGCTCTTTAGTTTCCCCTCCGGGTTGCATTTCAAGGGCTTGTGTATTTTCCATAATTATTCAGACTTCAAAAAATATGTACAATAAATTTTATGCATTAAATATCAGAACAAATAAAAGCAGGTAAAGATATAAACCCAAACCAGATCCACAAAATGCCAGTATAATCCAACCTTTTCCACCATTTCGTAATGGCCTCTCCTTTCGTAGGTACCTTTCACGACATTCATTAAGATAATAAAATTGAGAATTACCCCTGAAAATACGTGGCATCCGTGAAAGCCCGTAATCAGGAAAAAGAAAGCGCCAAAAGTGCTCGGCCCGGGAGTCGGATGCCCGTTAATCACAGGTCCCAGCATATTATGAGTGATTGTAACTCCTTTAGTCGTGATTAAATCCACCCATTCAAAGGCCTGACAGCCCAGGAAAAGCAAACCGCCGACAATTGTATAGATCAACCATTTTGCAACTTCCTTTTTCTTCTTTAAATGACCGGCATGAACGGCTAATACCATCGTAACGGAACTCATAATGAGGATAAAGGTCATCAAGCTTACCGACAATAATGGCAAGGTCGCATGTATTCCGAAGAATGAATCGAATGCCACATCGGCATCCGGCCAGAAAGGCTCACTGAATCTGGAACTTCCGTAAGAAACCAAAAATGCACCAAAAGTAAAGGTGTCTGACAGCAGGAATATCCACATCATCAATTTGCCATAACTCACGTTGAATGGCGAAACCCCTCCCCGCCACCACCCATGGGTATTGGTCTCTTTGTCTATAAATTCTACCTGCGGATGCTCATGTAATTGAGCGGCTGATGTTACAGCTATAGCTGAATCACTCATTGTTATAAAATACTAAAAGTTATTCAAAAATTATTTTATCAAAAGAAAAAAGATGTACAAATAAATCCACAAACCATCCACAAAATGCCAATAAGTGGCTACTACTTCCACAGGTACAGGGTCATAGGTTCTTGTATGCCGCCTGTAGGCCCTTGCAAAAATGATAAACAGGGCAATCACACCGCCCAATACATGCAACATGTGCGCCGATACAATAATATAAATCAGCGCAGCAGAAAGGTTCCATTGAATGGTAATTCCCCTGCTATACATATTGGAGAATCCTAACCCCTGACCAATTAAAAATAAAAGACCTAATAATGCGGTAACTGTAATTAATGTTTTATAACGCATCATCTGATGCTCCTTAAAACTCTTCACAGATAAATGCATTGTAAAACTACTGATTATAATAATCGCGGTAGAAAACCAAAACATATCAGGCAACTTAAAGTCCTGCCATGAACTATGCGATTCCATTACAATATATGCACTCGTAAAAGCTGCAAAGAACATACAAATACCTGCAATCGCAAGCCACATATTAAACTTATATGGATGTATGCGCTTTCTTTTTGCACTTGCTGTCATTACTCCTGTATTCACGATCTGTCAATGTATTTTGTCAGCCAGCAATGCTAATTGCATCACCGTCAGGTAAATATAAGAACTAAACATAAGCTTCCGGGCATGTTTCACATCACAAAAGCGATATAAATTAACCGCCCTGTAAAGAAAATACAATCCCAATGCCATAATAATCACTGCCGATATGATCCCCGATATGTTAAAATAATACGGGAACCAACCTACGGGAATCAACATGGCCGTATAGGTCACTGCCTGCATGGCCGAATACCCGTTCTTCCCATTTTCTGACGGCAGCAGCTTAAACCCTGCTTTCCGGTAATCGTCATAAGCCACCCACCCGATAGCCCAGAAATGCGGGAACTGCCATAGAAACTGAATAGCAAACAGTATCCAACCTCCATAGCTCAAAGGTCCTGCAATCACTCCGGCGGCAGCTACCCATCCGATTAACGGAGGTAAGGCGCCAGGAAAAGCTCCCGCGAACACTGCCAATGAGTTCCATTTCTTCCACGGTGTATAAACGAATCCATACAATACAAAAGACAAGAAGCTTAGAAATGCACTCAATCCGTTAAAGCAAAAACCCATAATAAGCAAACCGGCCACCAGCAAAATACTCAGAAAAATCGCCGCCTCCCTCACTTCCATTCTGCCATCAGGCAACGGACGTTTGCGGGTGCGCGCCATCTTACGGTCAGAATCCCGCTCAATAATCTGATTAACTGCATTAGCAGCTCCGGTGATACACAAACCACCTATAAACAGTAAAAGAACTTTCCAAATATCCACTTCTACTCCAGGCACCAACAAATAGGCAATTACACAAGAAAAAACCACCATAAAGCTCAACGTAAACTTAGTAAGCTGATAATAATCCCTGGCTTTTGCCATAACAGCAACCTGCCATGAAAACTTTATGGTATCTTCTTCCATCATAACCGGTTCCTGCGCCACTCCACTCATCCGTCTATTTTTTATTTGTTGAGCTTACTTTTAATCTCAAAAGCGATCCTGCCATAACTCACAAGTTTCAAGCCTCAGACCGGCTGTGGTTGATTTTCTTTCGCCACTTCTATTTCCTCTTCAGGCCCCAGGGGCACATTCTGAGGAATAAAATCTATTCCGTTTTTACTGTAGTCATAAGGCCAGCGATATACTTCAGGAATCTCACCAATCCAATTACCGTGTCCCGGATGAATGGGAGTAGTCCATTCCAACGTATTGGCTTTCCACGGGTTAGGATCCGTTTCTTTCCTTCCTTTGAAAATACTGTAAAAGAAATTAAATAGAAACAGGATCTGCGCAATAAACACCACGATAGCCACAACACTGATAAAGGTATTCACTCCCTCGAAAGGAGCGAACGTATGCCATGCCGCATAATCATAATACCTTCTCGGCATACCAGCCAATCCCTCATAGTGCATCGGCCAAAATATCAGATAAGCGCCGACCAATGTGATCCAGAAATGGATATATCCCAGCGTATTATTCATTTTCCTCCCGAACATTTTAGGGTACCAATGGTAAACACCGGCACACATTCCTAATATGGAGGCTACTCCCATTACCAGATGGAAATGTGCAATGATAAAATAAGTATCGTGAATATCCAGATCTATCGCTGAATTAGCCATCCATATTCCAGTCAGTCCACCCGAAATAAACGCGCTGACAAAACCTATCACAAACAAACACGGAACACTTAAATGAATATTCCCCTTCCACATAGTACCTATCCAGTTAAATACCTTAATCGCCGAAGGCACCGCAATTAACAAAGTCAATAGAACAAAGAATGCACCCAGGTAGGGATTCATGCCGGTTACGAACATGTGATGCGCCCATACCAGAAATGCCAGGATACAAATTGCAAAAAAGGCAGTTACCATTCCTCTATACCCGAATATCGGCTTCCTGCAATTTATCGCGATCACTTCTGACGCAATTCCCATAGCAGGCAAAATCACAATATATACCTCCGGATGCCCCATAAACCAGAATAAATGCTGATACAAGATTGGGCTGCCGCCTACATTAGGCAATGCATGTCCGCTAATATAAATGCTATTCAGATAAAAGCTTGTGCCCAAATGTTTATCAAAAAACAACAACACTAAACCGGTAATTACTACAGGGAAAGAAAGCAATCCAAGAATGGCTGTTACCAATAATCCCCATATTGTCAAAGGCATACGGCTCATGCTCATTCCCTTTGTTCGCATATTCAAAATAGTAGATATATAGTTAATACCCGCAAAAATCTGTGATATAAAGAAAAGCAAAACCGCGATAAGCCATAGATCTCCTCCTGTGCCGGAGCCGGGTGATGCATCCTTTAATGCGCTCAAAGGCGGATAAGCAGTCCAGCCTCCTGAAAAAGGACCCGTGCTGACAAACAGGGAAGAAAACATAACGACGCTGGCAATGAAGAATATCCAATAGGACAGCATATTCATGAAAGGCGAAGCCATATCCCTGGCGCCTAACTGCAGAGGTATCAGCAGGTTGGCAAAAGTTCCGCTCATTCCTGCCGTTAATACGAAAAAGAGCATGATGGTACCATGCATAGTCACTAAACCATAATAAGCTTCAGGCGTAAATTGTCCATTGGGCGCCCAATTTCCGAAAATAGTGTGCAACCACATAAAATGGTCATTCGGAAAACCTAACTGCAGCCTGAACAGGACGGAGAAAAAGCCACCGATAGTGGCCCAGATGATTCCGGTAATCAGAAACTGCTTACTAATCATCTTATGATCCTGGCTAAAAATATACTTGGTGATAAAAGGCTCATGGTGATGTATCCCGTGCCCCTCCGCTACCTGCGTCTCATGGCCTGTGGGAACAGGTATTGCCACAGCCTGAGGATGCGTTATCTCCTGATGGGGATTATTCATTTCGTTGCTCATGATCTCTCTGTTTTTTATACAATAATCGGAATAATTCCAGATAAAATTATCATTAAATTACATCGTTTTAAAATTTCAGCCAAAATTATTTCGCAAAAGCTACTTTGGCTTTGGTACTGTCAGACGGAGGCAAAGATGTCTTTGTGCCAATGGTATCTTTTACATCCGGAGTTGAAGCCGGATTCAGGTCGGCCATTGCTATCTTATACTGTGACTCCTGACTTGCTTCCCATTGATTAAACTGTTGTTGTGTTTCCACAATGATGGTAGCTCTCATGGTAAAATGACCTTGTCCGCATAACTGATCGCACGCAAGTTCATATACAAAATCAGGATCGCCGGTTTTCTTAATCATCTGAGCAGTCGTAATGGTAGGGGTAAACCAAAGAGTAGTCGGAATACCCGGCATTGCATCCATTTTTAATCTGAAATACGGCATTCCCACGTCATGGATCACATCCTGCGAATTAATAATTAACCTCACCGGACGATCCACCACCAAATGCATCACGCCGGAAGAAACCACATCGTCATCATTAGCCTGATCACTCCAGTCCTGGCCTAACGGATTATCTTTCGCCGGGTCTATCAGCTTATAATCTTTTCTGCCTAAAACACCATCCTTTCCCGGATAACGAAATAACCAGGCAAACTGTTTGCCCGTCACCTCCACTACCATAGCATTCTTAGGTGCCGGTCCGGTAATCTCAAACCATTCCTTTAATCCGAAAATAGTCAATACCAGCATTACAAGTGCCGTGATAGCCGTCCACGTAATTTCCAAAGGATCATTATCCGGAAGGTATTTTGCTTTTCTGCCCGGCTTATTATGATAGCGAAATCCAAAATAGAACAGCAGTATCTGTGTGACAAAGAAAACAAATGCGGTAATGATCCCTGTAACAATGATCATGTGATCAATGGCCGCACCCTGCACAGAAGCCGCCACAGGGAGTAACTTACCCTTCAACAACTCCTGACAAATATAAATTCCGATCAGTCCAAAAATGAGAAATAGAATCAACAACCAAGCATTCACCTTATCGGATTGCTGTACGGATTTTTCTTTTCCCTTCAGAACAGACACATATTCACTGGCTTTGGAAATCTGAATAATGATCACCAGTATTAGTACAACAGTAATAACTATCAGCAAATCAGTCATCGTTTATAATCTTAAAAAATGATATTTGACAAACTAAAATATTCAAACAATTATTCTAAAAAAAAGATTAAATTATCTTTTAAAAAAACGCTTACGATTGATGTATAATCGCCTCTTTCATGTACGGATGATTCTTGAGGAATAATGGTGCCTTAGACAGATTACGGGTAACCACTAAGATCATCAGACCAATAAATCCTAAGGTAATGCCTATTTCGTACCAGCCTATATGCCAGTTATTCTTTAATGGACCGGGCATGAATTTCAAATAAAAATCCAGGTAATGTCCGATAAAAACCAGTATAGCCATGTAAGCTACAATAGTATAATTTCTTTTTGAATCTCTGGTCATTAAAATAAGGAACGGAGCACAGAAATTAATGATTAGGTTTATGTAGAATAAGGTATGATAAGAACCCCATGCCCTGATGGTAAAGTAAGTTGTTTCTTCGGGGATATTGCCATACCAAATCAATAAATATTGGGCAAACCACAAATACATCCAGAAGATAGAAAAGGCAAACATAAATTTACCCATATCGTGCAGATGCTCGTAGGTAATCCATTCCAGATAGCCTAAATTTCGCAGAAGAATTACAAAAAGTGTAATGACTGCTATGGATGAAACGAAGAGACTGGCCCAAATATACCACATAAACAAGGTGGAATACCAATTCACATCTATGCTCATAATCCATTGCCAGGTTGAAACCGCATTACTTACATAATAAAAAGCAACAAAAATGGCTGCTACCCTGTAGGTTTTCCAGAAGATTTTGGTGGTTCCGGCTGTAGATAAATCTTCCTTCAGAGAAAGCTTGCGAATATGATAGCCAAAGTATGTCCACAAGCCGAGCATAATTACAGCCAGTATGGTGTAAAAAGTTGGATTCAGGAAAGCGCTTTTTTTCTGCAATAATTTACTATGTGCAACCAAACTCTTGTCAGCCCATGCATAAATAGCGCTTTTGTCGCCCCACACAAGGCACATCATGATAATAAATGCAATGATGGCAAATACCGGCATGGCCATAAAAATAGCTTCTATGACACGGCGATAGGCAATATGCCAGCTTCCCTGCGCCAGCGTAGCGGCACAGAGCACAATGAGCGCGCCCAATGTCATGAACAGGAAAAATATGGCATTAAAAAACAATACGATCCAAAAGCGGGTTCCACTCACCGGCCCGTTCAGGGCGAAAATACCTATAATCAGTGCGAGTATCCCAATGGCGAGAAGTACAATACTAATCGTCCTTAATTTCGCCGGCATTACAAATTGCTCTTTCATGCTATAATGATACTGAGTTAACGTTCAAAATATTTCTTGCTTTCTCTCAATTTTTATTTACTTCCCATACCGCCGGTTGCAGCTCCGCCTTTTAAAGTGGATAAATAGGCTGTTTCCAGGGAATGTAAAGTAGAATCTTCTTTTTCCGGAGTTGAAATCCCTTTACTCCTTTCCACGCTTTTGATATAAGATACAATCATCCAGCGTTGGTGTTGATTCACCTGGCTGGCATAGCTTCCCATATTACGAAGTCCATAAGTAGCTACATAAAAAATAGTTCCCTCCGGTAAAGTGGAAGTCGGGCCTGCAATAAAGTTGGCGGGAGCGGCAATGAATGGTCCCGATCCGCCTTTATATAAAGGTCCATCTCCGTCTAATTTTTCTCCATGACAAATAGCACAATAAATGTCAAACAAGCGTTTTCCTTCTTTCAAAATACTATCATCCACATGCAAAGGATTTGCAACAGTTCCGGAATAAGCATAACCGGAATCACTCTCGGGAATATGATACGGCAACATCGCCCCGCGCTGAACGGTCCCCGAAACCGGGAGCCGGCTTGTCTGATTATCGGCAAAAACCGGATTTTCTGTATAAGCATCATACGCTCTTGAATATTCCATATCCGGCATGTAAATATCTTTAGGCTCATGATATTTTCTGGTATGACATGCGGACAGGAGCAACAAGCTTCCTGCTGTTACAAAAAGGATAACTATAATATTGATCCGCTTCATCTGATATAAATTCTTCATGATTATTTATGATGTTACCGGGTGGCCGGCTTCTAATTCCTGTTCATATTTCGCAGGCATTGAAAAATTGCCATACCACCAGCCTTCTTCAGCTCTCTGTTGGGATATTTCAATGGCACCAAGGTCTGCAAACCATTTCTTCACTTCTTCCGCTTGTGAATCCTTAGTTAGTTCAATAGCCATTACTATCAGATCATCCGTCTGCCTGGGATGAAAAATATGCTTTTTTACTCCCGGCATAATCTGGCATAACCAACAAAAGGTTAGTGTCATACCTACAGAAGATACCAATACGGTGAACTCGAAGGTAATCGGAATAAAAGAAGGCAAAGGGAAATGTGGTTTGCCATCTATATTTAAAGGCCAGCTATGCACGGTACAATAGGCCATTCCGGCCAGCGCCGCAATAACGCCAAATAATCCGTAAAAGAACCCGGCAGTATGCAGGCTTGTTTGCCGCATACCCATGGCTTCATCTAAGCCATGCACCGGATAAGGGCTATAAATATCATGTAGCTTGAATCCGGAAGTCCGTACTCTTTTTACGGCTTTGAAAACACCTTCCTCTTCTTTAAAACAACCCACTACAAAATTTTTTACCGGCATGATCAAATATTTTCAGTTAAAAATTGCTGTTTAATCCTTACAAACATCTCATCTTAATGCTCCGACACCCGTACTAATATGTTCTTCACGCGAAACTCTTTCCACAAATTCAGGCAACGGTTGCGTTTCTATAGATTTCATGTTTTGCTTATAGCTTTCTCCAGATACTCTGAGCACATGTTTTATCTCATGAATAGCAATGACCGGCAGGTATTTGGAAAACAGGAAATAGCAGGTAAAGAACAAACCGAAGGTTCCGATATAAAATCCCATATCTGCCCACGTTGGCGAAAAATAAGTCCAGCTTGAGGGTATCCAGTCATGATACAGCGATAAAACGATGATTACAAAACGTTCAAACCACATTCCTATATTAATGATAATGGACATATAGAAAGTGAATGCAATATTACGCCGCAACTTTTTGAACCAGAACATTTGCGGGCATATTACATTACAGGTAATAAGGCACCACCATGCCCACCAATAAGGGCCGTCAACACGCCACCAGAACTGCCCGCCTTCTCCAAAATCACCCGAATACCAAGCCACAAAAAACTCACTGCAATATGCCATTGCTACGAGGCTTCCCGTGAGCATAATGACTTTATTCATGGCCTCAATATGGCCTAACGTAATATATTCTTCTAAATGCAATACTTTTCTCGTAACGATCAACAAAGTCTGCACCATTGCAAAACCGGAGAAGATGGCGCCCGCAACAAAGTAAGGCGGGAAAATGGTCGTATGCCATCCCGGAATGACAGAAGTCGCAAAGTCCATTGACACTACTGAGTGAACAGAGAGCACCAGCGGAGTCGCCAAGGCAGCCAGCACAAGAAATAATGCTTCAATACGTTGCCAGCTTTTTACATTACCTGTCCATCCAAAAGAGAAGTACCCATATAAAAACTTGCGTAATTTGGTTTTGGCACGATCACGAAGCGTTGCCAGATCAGGAATAAGACCTGCATACCAGAATAAAACGGATACCGTGAAATAAGTTCCTACCGCGAATACATCCCAGAGTAAGGGTGAATTAAAGTTTGGCCAAACCGGACCTCTTGTATTGGGATAAGGGAAAATGAAGAACACATCCCATACACGTCCTACGTGCCAGATCGGAAATTGTCCTGCACACATCACTGCAAAAATAGTCATGGCTTCTGCAGCACGGTTTACACCAGTTCTCCACCCCTGTCGGAATAACAAAAGGATGGCGGAGATCAACGTTCCCGCATGTCCAATACCGACCCACCATACGAAGTTGGTAATAGCCCATGCCCAGTCAACGGTTTTGTTAACACCCCAAACGCCAATACCCCAATATACTTCCCAGAAAACTGCAAAAACGCCAAACAGCAACATGGCTACCGAAATATACAAGCCTACATACCATAAAGTACCAGGCTTTCCTTCAATCGGGCGTACGATATCCTCTGTTACCTGATGGAAATCTTTAGTCCCGTTAATTAAAGGTTCTCTTATTGTAGATTCATATCTCAGCGACATATCGAATAATGATTGTACATGAAATTAAAATTCAAAAATTCATCTGTCAGGAAAAGCTATCCTTTACAAGCTATGTGTCAATTCTTCATATTGGAAGAAATCTTCCTCATCCTTATTTCTGATCTTAGCCAGATAGGTAATGTTTGGTAAAGTATGCAATACTTCCAAAACCCCATATCCTCTGCTTTTCTGTTCCTGACGAAGCTTGTATATTTTACTATTCTTATCATTGGCGTCTCCAAAAACAATAGCGTCTGCAGGACATGCCTGTTGGCATGCCACCACCGCTTCTCCGTCTTTAATAGGTCTGCCTTCTTTCTTAGCATGCAGCTTGGTCATCTGCAATCTCTGGACACAGAAAGTACATTTTTCCATGACACCGCGGCTACGGACCGTAACATCAGGGTTGAGCACCATCCGGGTAAGGCTCTTATTCATTTCCAATATAACCGGATCATTATCCCAAAGATCATCTTTAAAGCTGCCAGCGCCAGTCCAGTTATGCCAGTTAAAACGGCGTACTTTATACGGACAGTTATTTTCACAATAACGTGTTCCAATACAACGGTTGTAAACCATCATGTTCAAACCTTCGTCACTATGTGAGGTAGCTGCTACCGGACATACGTTTTCACAGGGTGCATTATCACACTGCTGACAAAGCATTGGTTGGAATACCACCTGCGGGTTTTCCTGGTCGCCTTCAAAATAACGGTCAATCCTAATCCATTGCATTTCATGACCTTTGGCCACCTCTTCTTTGCCCACCACTGAAACATTATTTTCAGCATAGCAGGCAATAATGCAGGCACCGCAACCAATACAGGCATTCATATCAATAGCCATCCCCCAGTGAAGCCCTTGAGCATAGGGATATTCATTGGGATACATCGTAGCATCTTTTCTAAAATCCGGACCATATTTAGCAAATTCCTCATTCCTCTCTTTCAGTAATTCTTCAGGATCTTTCTGAAAAGCAGCAAGGGTAGTTTCCTCTACAATAGGACGTCCTTCATAGCTGCTGTGTGACTGGGTAATACCCAGTAAATAAGTCTCCCCGTTATTGGCAATATTTACGATATTGGAGGTATAATTGAATGTTCCTGTTTGTGAATTGTAGCTAACCCACGGGTAAGTATTTTTCCCCACGGATGCTGCTGCTACTCCCAGATTACGGCGGGCTTTTTTCAATTCTTCACCTTTCAGATAATTACCACCTCGCCCATATCCAACCGCTATGGCGATTACCTCGGGATGCATCCCCGGTAATACCATGATGGGCAGATTAAGGGATTTGCCATTCACTTCTACTTTTGCAACCGGCTTATGATAATTGACTTCATTAAAACGTGTCAGGGAGGCATTCAATTTGTCAGCCATTGCCGGAGATACGCAAATATAATTGTCCCAGGTAACACGCGCCATTGGATCAGGCATTTCCTGAAGCCAGGGATTGTTACTATGACGTCCATTGCCAATTGCGACCGATTCGTATAATACAATCTCCACATTTCCTGGCTTAGGAGCAGAAGCTGCTAATTGCGTAGCAGCGGCATTTACATCACCTTTAAAATTACCTGCCGCTTTAGCCGGAACCTGTGCAGGTTCCATAATCCCATTTTGTAAAGTCTGATCCCACCAATGCTGCCACTGATCACCATTACCATACTTCGGAAAAATATTTGTTTTCCAATATTGCTGAACATAAGTCAGCGCATCAGGGTTAGCCACACCACTCCAAATCAAAAATGACTCTAATGCCTGCCTTGTTTTAAATAAAGGATCAATACCGGGCTGTTGCAGACTATAATAACCGGTCCTCGGTTCTGCGTCACCCCAACTTTCCAGATAATGGCTGTCCGGCGCTACATATTTGCACAGTTGGGTGGTTTCATCATTATGATCATTCAGAGATACCGTCAGACTTACCTTCTTTAAACCCGAAGTAAATTTATCAACAGCATAATAATCGTAAGCCGGATTAACACCGTACATAATCAAGGCGCCGATGCTTCCGTTATTCATATCATTCACGAGTTGTTCCATTTCGGAATCTATACCCTGATGATAATTCAATTGAGTAGAATAATCAATCGTATTTCCTCCCGAACCCAGCATCTCATTCAACGCGTTGACAATAACCTGTGCATTCGGGTTATTAAATCCGCAAACTACCAAAGAAGCCCCTTTGTTGGCCACTAACGATTTCGTTGCTTTCTGTATTCCTTTGGCAAGGCGTTGATCGGTAATTGCAGGTGCATTGGGCAGCGCAGGCTTTCCCAAAGCAGAAGCCACTGCATTATAAAGACCGGTGATGATAGCGGCCGTTTCAGACGGCTTATGAACATACCGGTAATCTGCATTGGATCCTGTCAGTGAAAGATAGCTTTCAAACTGAAAGTGCCTGCTCATTTCCGGATGAGCCGGATCAATCTTTCGGGTTGTTACCCATTGTTTAGTAAATTCTACCGGAGATACCCATGCTCCCAAAAAATCAGCATCCAGCCCTACTATACATTTTGCATTTTCAAAATGATAGGTTGGCATGGACGATTGTCCATAACAAACTTGATTAGCCATCAGCATAGCCGCATAAGACACAGGCTCATAGACAATATGTTTGGCAGAAGGATATTTCTTAATAAAATCCTGAATAGACTGTTTAACGGATGGGCTAAGCACGGGAGAGGTCAATAAAACAATGGGCGCATTCCCGGCAGCCGTCAACCCGCTGATCACAGCCTGATCCAATGCCTGCCAAGTGGAAGCTTCTTTTCCATCCATCATAGGGAACCGCGTACGCGTTACATCATATAATGTAAGCACAGATCCCTGCACACGGGCGGAGGTGCCACCCTGAGTGACAGAAGACATCGTATTACCTTCTATCTTGATTGGACGGCCATCCATATCTTTGATCACCACAGCACAATATTCACCGTCAACAGCATAAGTGGATGCATAGTAATTGGGCACACCAGGTGTGATTTCTGCAGGCTTATTCAAATAGGGTATTGACTTCCGTACTTTTAACTGGCAACTTGCTGCAAGTGTAGCTGCTGCCGTACCGAAACCCAAATATTTTAAAAAATCCCTGCGGGGAGTGGTTGCAGAAAGGTACTCGTTATCTTTTTCACCGAAAGGAAGCTCTTCCTGAAATTCATTCTTAATAGCCTTGGCATATCCCTCAGGATCTTTCAATTCCTCTAAACTCTTCCAGTATCTTTTATTCTTTAAACTCTCTAACTCTTCTGCACTTGGTTTTTCCTCTTGGGGGAGACCGCTGATTTTAACTGACATGAAACAAATTTTAAAACATTATTTCTTACACACCGGTTATATAAAAAACATATAATGATACCCGATCAATAGTGACATTTATTACAATCCGTACCGCCTTGCATCTCAACCGTTACACTGTCTATCTGATGCATTTTCAATTCTTTCTCATATTTTGTGAATATGGTATAGTATCCATTGGAAGTGAATTGTACTTTGGTGGTGCGGTGGCAATTAATGCACCATCCCATTCCCAGGGTAGCATATTGATATACTTCATTTTCCGTTGCAATAGGTCCATGACAGGTCTGGCATTGGATCTGGCCAACTTTAACATGCTGGGAATGATTGAAATACACGAAGTCAGGAAGATTGTGAATCTGCACCCACTCAATCGGATGGCCGGGCTTGTCATACTTTTTCGTTTGATCATTCCAGCCCACGTACTCGTACAATTTCTGTATCTGAGCGGTTCCATCCACCAACTTCCCTCCATCATCATGTATGGCTGGACCAGTATAATGATCTATTACCCTGTGGCAGTTCATGCAAATATTCGGGGAAGGGATCATAGCATAACGGCTCTTTTCAGCACCTGCATGACAATAAAGACAGTTGATCTGATTGATGCCTGCATGTACTTTATGTGAAAAGAAAATAGGCTGACGCGGCTGATAGTTTTTACTATATCCAATCGTAGTGGCCCCATCCACTAACAAGTAACCTCCGATAAAAAAGAGAATAATTACCAGCATGAAGATATTCCTTTTCCTGCGGTAAAAAGGAATCGGCTTGGGATTTTCAACACCTTCTTTATCATTAGCCAGCTTGCGAAGGTTGCTATTAACCTGAACCAGAATCAGCACTAAGATAGCAAGCACTAAAGTAAGGATACCAAATACAAGGCTATTGCTACTGCTACCGGGTGCTGCCTGACCGGAAGGGGCACCGGAAGCTGTAGGAGCGCTGCCCGGCGCAACAAAGTTATCTACATAAGCAAAAATATCATCAATGTCCTTATCACTTAGTTGAGGGAAATGCGTCATATTGACTTTTCCATACTCATTATAAAGATCATTAAAATACTTATTGCCCGATGCGAGTACTGCTGAAGAATTATGCACCCATTTATAAACTTCATCCATGCCGCCCGGCACTTTCCCTTCAGCGCCCTGCAACGGAGGACCAATAAGTTTAGTCAATGGAGTATGGCAGGATGCGCAATTATTTTGAAATAATGTTTTACCCGCGGTGGCATCACCTTTCGGAGCAGCCGCTCCTTGTGCCCATAAAACTTGTGGAGTGAAAAAGAACAGTGTCACGGCAAAAACTAAAGAAGCTGTCAGTTTTCTCCATAAAGTCTTGTAAAGACTATTCACACCCATTATTAAAAAAGTTAATTTAAACCTGATGAATTGTAAAACGGCACAAAAATAAGACACAATATTGACAATCCCTCAATAAAAAATATTTTTTTATCTTAATTTTTCTAACGGATACCTTATCATATATCGGGGCTCAGATTAAATCTGCCGTTTTGAGGCATGAAGATACAAGCATCTTTATAAAAAATAAAAACAAATTATCTCTCTCATCATTTTTTTTATTTGCTTTGGGCAAATTTACTTTTAAAAACCATCAACCTTAACGGTTGGCTCAAATATTTTCGGATAACATGAAAAATCTTGTCATATTTGCATCCGGCGCAGGCAGCAACACGCAAAAGATCATTGATTATTTCAAAAACTCATCTCTTGCTACAGTAACCCTCATCGTTTGCAATAAGCCGGAGGCGGGTGTTTTGCAAATCGCCGGTAAAGAAAATATTCCATCACTGATTATCAGCCGGCATACATTTTATGAAACGCATGACATCGCCGGGAGACTTTCAGGTATTCAGGCAGACTGGATCATTCTCGCAGGTTTTTTGTGGAAAATTCCGGAATATCTGGTGTCAGCATTCCCCCGGCGCATTGTCAACATTCATCCTGCATTGCTTCCCAGACATGGAGGTAAAGGCATGTATGGCATGCGGGTTCATGAAGCTGTAATAGCTTCCGGTGAACAAGAGAGTGGAATTACGATTCATTATGTCAATGAAAGATACGATGAGGGAGAAATGATCCTTCAAAAAACATGCTCAGTATCACCAGGGGATACACCGGAAAGTCTGGCACAAAAAGTGCATCAACTTGAATACGAATGGTATCCTCAAATTATAGAAAAATTAATAATAGCACATCCATAATCCACTTCATTATTTTTATGTACCTTTTGTCCCGAATCAGCCAATGAAAAAATTTGTTTTTACCATATTACTATTGTCGGGTGCGGGAATAACTGTCGCTTTCGCACAAAGGAAAACTTTTCTCAAGCTGAATCCAACCACACTCGTCAATGAGGTGGATGTATATCTGGGCCATGAGATAAGCCCTTCCCTTAGCCTGGAATTAGGCGGCGGGTTTATTTATACAGATTATTGGGACCACATTTTAAACCAATTCGACTTCGGCCAGATAAAACCAAATATCAGTGCGCGCCAATATCTGAATGCAAAAGGATACGCCGCCCGTATGGGATTAAGATTCTATGTTATCTCCCCATATACTAATGACAACAACGTCCATGCAAGAGGAACTTATTTCGAGCCTTTAATTTTTTTCAAGCAAATCTGGTACCCCCACGACAACAAAGAACTGAACTCCAATGATTATATTGAGAAGGGACAAAAGTATGTATCCGGCATCCAACTTCTGATTGGACGGCAATATAAGAAAGGCAAAATTTATCTTGATAAATACTTGGGACTTGGCGTAAGAGCGAAAACATATAGTTTCGACAATTTTCAACTTGACCCTAATGGCGGCGTGAATAATAATGGCAAGCGTACCACCTCGTGGTTACCCAGCATTCAGATGGGAATAAAAATAGCTTTTGACCTTTCGCATCCTTAAATCTGCAATTTGAAACAGCGCATTCAGGGCTTTACAGAAGTTTAACAGTCACACCGGCTTTTATTTATTTCGGTGCTCTCATTATGTTATACCTTCGCAACAGGAGGAAAAGATTATGTCAAAAAAAGGAATATCAAAAAAGACGATGTATATCGTCGTCGGCTTTGTAGTGTTGGTCGGCATTTTCTATGTTATTGCCACATCCATGTCTGTTAAAAACCAGCCGGGTCTTCCTGTCTTGGGTAATCCGGGTCATACTGTAGGACCTTTCGCCTTTGTCGATCAGGAAGGAGATACCGTTACCCAAAATAATTTAAACGGGAAAGTTACCGTAGTGGATTACTTCTTCACACGCTGCACCAGCTTTTGTCCGAAAATGAATGCTAACATGGACAAGATCTATGAAGAGTTTAAAAATAATGCTGATTTTCAGATCATGTCCAATACGGTTGACCCTGCACACGACAGCGTGCCGGTGCTTGCTAAATATGCCGAGCAATATGGCGCCAGTCCGAAAGTATGGAAGTTTTGTACAGGCCCTCGTCACGAACTCTTTGATGTGGCTGTTCATCAATATCTGCTCAGTGTAGCTGATTCTCTTGGAGTAAATGATCAGTTTGTGCACACTCAATATTTTGCTTTGGTTGACAAAGACCGCCAGATTCGCGGTTTTTATAATGGACTCAAACAAGGTGATCTGAATAAATTAAAGCAAGACATCAAGATTTTGCTGAAGGAAGAGTAAAAAAGTTGTCAGTTACCGATTGCCAGAGAAAAGATTTATCTAAGTTTTTTTAAATCTTCCTGTTACTATTTTTCATTCTTTCCTGATAGAGCTTTTTCCATGCTATATACCCCAAAATAGCTATAATCACATAGAAGATATTTAATCCGCAAAACAGGATCAGTTTCTTTACAAAAAACACGGCGATGTCCACTCCATCGGCTATCAAAAGCGCTATCCAGTTCTCTACTTTTCTTTTCGCCAAAAGCCACATGCCTGTTGCTGCCATAGCGGATGTGAAGGAATCCATCACAGGTACATTATTGATTTTATAAGTATCAAGCCACCAGAATAAAATTCCCCACAACACAATAAAAATAACTGCAGCAGTGAAATATTCTCTTTTATTACACCAGGTGATGGGTGTCTCTTCTTTTTTCTCACTCTTTTGAAGGGTATCTTTACCCGGAGGTTTCTTCAGCCAGAAATACCAGCCGTAAACACTCATCACCAGATAATATAAGTTCAAGGCCGCATCGGGATATAATTTGTATTCAGCTCCAATGAAAATATAAATACTCAAAAGAATGCCCGCTATTCCGGCAGGATATACCCAGATATTATTGGCTCTCGCAAATAACACACTGGCAATGGCAAAAATAACCGCCAGCGCTTCAGCCCAACTCATATTATGGATGCCCGCCATCAGGCCCTGGTATAATTCCTGGTAAGTCATCTCATTTTTTTATTTCTCCTAAAAGAACACCGGACACATTCCAGAAGCTGAAGCTGCTTCCTGCAGGTTTCCCTTCGGGAATAGTCACCGTGAACGTATGCCAGCCGGATTTTAAATCCGGCAACGGGATATACACAGGATTCGTAGTGGTTCCGGGACACCATCCCGAACGGCTGTAGTCAGAAGAAGAAAGTCCGTTACCTGCATTGCCTGACGATGGGTTTTCCAACCGGAAAGTAGCACAATCTGTTCGCCAGGGAGTATAGGAGAATACCTGTTTACCATCCATAAAAATCGTATTCATCTTCGGGTTAAATTCATCGCCGCCATCCCAGCCGCCATGCCCTGTGCTGATATAACGCAAACGGATATTCGTTATGTTTTCAGGGAGAAATATTTTTATCTTTAATGAATCATTCCCAAACAATTTACCATAATTCTGCCCGCTCATTTCCATCATATTCAAAGTATTAAAAAGCGGAAGAATCCATTTTTTTTCTGAAGTATCATCTCCTCCTTCAGCAGGGTAAAAATCCAGCTTCAGAGAAACAGTATGCCCGTTTTTATCATAATTGCCGATATAAGCACCTATCCATACATCACCCTGCAACAAAGGTTCCAAGCCCGTTACATCCTGGACAAAAGTTACAGAATCTGCCCAATGATAACCGGCTATTTTCACTTTATTATTATAAGCCCCAATACCGAATGGGGTAAAAAAACGCATGATTTCTACAGGTGGCTGATAATCTTTAGTAGCAGTAATTCCCTGATATTCGTTATCGTCATTATCTTTATAAACTGGCAATACTTTAATCCCATTTTCCAATGCATCTAAAAATGTAACTGATTTTTTAGTTGGAATGACAAATACACATCCGGTACGGTCATACGCATCCCCATTAGAATATTGGGTAAGCGAAGCAAAAATACTTCCATGAAAATCTTCCGGTAAATGAATTTTTTTTAAAATAACCGTGCCGCCTGAATAACGATAGAGGATATTCATTTTGTCAGCGGGAGGATTCGTTATTTTATCTCCGAAATTAATTTGCTGATCCGTAAACACAGGGATAGATGTATAACGGCTTTTTATCAATAAGGACTGAAATGTCGCTTCATCCACTGGCATCCCGGCTTCAGGAATTTTCCAATTCAAGGTGGAATCATTTTTTAGGCTGATATTCGTAGCATACCATTCAAAACTTCCGTTGCGCACAATTTTTAAAACTAATCCAAGATAGGGCGCTACATCCAAAAGCGGAGAACCTTTGACGGCAGGCAGATCCGTAAACCAAACATCCATATTGTTGGAACGAATGACCAAATGTGCTTTACGGCAAAGATACCCCAATATGGTAGCGGTATCTTTTGTTACTGTAGCCTGCATTAAAGAATCAAAGGATGTTTCTAATGTATATGTTTTATTATCTGAATGCAGTACTCTGTAAATCGCCTGCTGGTTATAATTAATATATTGTTGTTCTTTTACACCTTCCCTACCGGTATTCAGCAAAGCAATTCCGTTTTTATAGCTTATCTGTAACGGAGGCCCCGTATGTATTTCTTTCCCGTTTATTTTAAGTCTGTAAGTGACAGTCCCCTGTCCAAAAGTGATGAAAGGAATAAAAAGAATCACACTTAAAATGGCAGTCCTTATTTCAGGTAAAACATATTTCTTCATAGAATTACCGCAGTTTTCAGGCAAAAGTACCTCAAGACGGGATATAAAGAAAGCGATCCGCAAAGGCAGATCGCTTTCACACCTGATTTGTATATATCCAAAAAGATTTAATCCGCCTCAGCCACTACTTCCCTCACTTCCGGAATCATGCGTTTCATCATCCCTTCAATACCAGCCTTTAATGTAATCATGGAAGAAGGGCAACCGGAGCAGGCCCCTTGCAACATCACCGTCAGTTTGCCATGACCATAATGCTTAAAGCGTATATTTCCACCGTCCATTTCCACCGCAGGCTGCACATAATTTTTCAATAATTCTTTGATACGTTTTTCCACATCTGTCTCATCCCCTGCAGGTTCCTCTAATTCAGCTTGTCTTGTTGCTAATTCCTCATCATTTACAATGGGGCGGCCTTCATCAATATATTCCCTCAGGAAAGTCTTGATACTTGGAATTACATCGTACCAGTCCGTTTCCCGGGTCTTGGTAAGCGTTATAAAATTACTTGCTATAAAAACACCTTTTACGAATGGAAATGTGAATAGTTCCGCTGCTAAAGGAGAAGGGGCCGCACTCGCCTCATCGGGAAAGTCCGCACTTTTTCCCGGATACAACAATTTATTTATCACAAATTTCATTGTTCCCGGATTGGGCGTCTCTTCTGTATAAATGCTGATAACAGGATTGCCGGTCTTTATCATGAGAAATTTATTTACCACAAAGATACGAAATTACCCTGAACATATTATAAGGAGTTTCTATAAGCATATCTATATCTTTTTTTATAAAATCCTTCCACGGCAAAGCCATAAATTGCACTACTTTTACCTACGAAAACACACTAATTACTATGGAAAATACCCGTAAACTACACGTCAGGAAACGAATCGCCTTAGTGGCACATGATAATAAAAAGCATGAATTGATTGAATGGGCGGAATATAATAAAGGCGTGCTGGCTCAGCACGATTTGTACGGCACGGGCACTACCGGAGCCATGATTGAAAATGCTACGGGATTAAAAGTCCAAAAATTAATGAGCGGCCCCATGGGCGGTGATTTGCAAATAGGCGCTATGATAGCGGAAGAAAAAATCGGAGTGGTTATTTTCTTTTGGGATCCGATGGAGGCCCAACCTCATGATCCGGATATAAAGGCATTGCTCCGGGTAAGCGTGGTCTGGAATATTCCCATGGCCTGCGACCGGTCCACCGCCGATTTCCTGATTACTTCACCGCTGATGTACGAAGAATATGAGGCAAAGATGACCGATTACAGTAAATATATGGCAAGGAAGATACCTGTGTAAATATCACGCAAGTCTGAGTTTTTGTGGAATTTATTTGAATTCGTGCCTGCCCGTTCCGTTCAGGCGGGCATTAGTGTTTAAAGGCCTCCTTACGAGGTAATTCAAAGCAGAATAAGACATACAGGTCAAAAATAACCGCGAATGCCTCGCCTATGTCGAGGCAGGGTATTTTGGGTATCTTATTCGTGCATTAGTATTTGAATTCGTGCATTCGTGTCTAAAGCCCATCTTATGAGGTGATAAGGCGCTTTTTCTATTAAAATGATTTACCCTGTTTTACTAAGGTCTAAATTTTGACCACGAATGCCTCGCCTATGTCGAGGCAGATTACTTTGGGTATCTTATTCGTGCATTAGTATTTGAATTCGTGCATTAGTGTTTAAAACCCGTCTTATGAGGGTATATTGCCGGCTCGCTTATATACTTTAGTGCGCTTTTAATAGGGCGATGGTAGGGCTAAGATAGGGAGAAGACAGGGAGTATCCTCCTTTTATCTTGCTCTTTGATGGGGTTGAGGAGACTCCCTGCCTGCATCCTGCCATATCCTGAAAAGTTGGAGGGTGGATAGAGGAGAGCTACTGAATAGATTAGGCATGGATGAAGCATGGACTAAGGGGTATTAAAAGCGCTTAGCGTATCAATGAGCCGGACTTGTCCACAGGGTTAAAGAGAAGATAAGGCTTGATCAGCACATAGATCATCAAACTCACATTAACTTCCGCAAAACACTTACTTTTTCAAAAATAAGCTATTATCAGGAATTCTTTTTATGATATTCCGCATCGGCTTTTTCCAAAAAGCTGAGAAACTTCTGCGGGTCATAACCATCTTGTGCAGAATAGCCTTTATCGGTGAGCATATTTCCATTCTGGTCCAGAAAAACATAGTAAGGCTGTGAATTACGGTTGAAGTGTGTGGCTTCGAAATCCGTATTCTTTAGTCCCAAAGTGGTTATTTTTGTATCTAATATTTTAGAATAATACTGCAGGCTGTCGGGCAGCTTGTGCTTTTCATCCACATAGAGTTGAAGAAGCACAAAATCTTTATTGATCTCATTTTTCACCGCCGGATTGGTCCATACTTCGCTTTCCATTTTACGGCAGTTTACGCAAGACCAGCCGGTAAAATCAATCATCAACGGCTTCTTTAGTTTTCGTGCCGCAGCTATCGCTTCCTCATAATCATAAAATGCTGTGTAGCCCGGCGGAGTGGATTTGGTAAAAAGATCCGCGTATTTCACAGGTGTTATGCCATCATACACATTAGCCGGAGCAGGATCCGCTCCGCCACCGCCGGCAAATGCGGCCGGTTGGGAAAAGCTGGAATAATTAGGCAAAAATCCGGCAACCACCCCCTTTAATTCTGCCCCAAATAATCCGGGAATTAAATACACCATGAACGCAAAAGAAGCGATGGCAAAAAATAAACGCGTAACTGAAACATGCTTCACCTCACTGTCATGATGAAATTTTAGTTTCCCTAAAAGATAAAAACCAATGATAGCAAAAATAACGATCCATATCGCTAAGAATACTTCCCGGCTCAGGATATTCCAATGATAGGCCATATCCACATTAGACAAAAACTTTAATGCCAGTGCCAGTTCCAATAAGCCTAATACCACTTTTACGGAGTTCAGCCATCCTCCGGCTTTTCCAATCTTATTCAGCCAGCTTGGGAAAATAGCGAATAAGGCAAAAGGAATAGCCAATGCGAGGGAGAAACCAAACATACCTACTAAAGGACCGCTTTTGCCACCCCCTGCTGCCAGCACCAATAAATTACCGATGATGGGCCCCGTACAGGAAAAAGAAACAATGCTCAGCGTTAATGCCATAAAGAAAATACCAAAGAAATTCCCCAACCCTGCTTTTGTATCCGCTTTAGTGGACCATGAGCCGGGCAACGTAATTTCAAAAGCACCTAAAAACGAGATGCCAAATAATACAAAAATGACAAAGAAGATCAGATTAGCCCAGATGTTGCTGGCCAACTGATTCAAGGCGCTGGCACCGAAAATAACGGTAATCAAAAAGCCCAGAAAAGTGTAAATGATCATGATGGAAAGCGAATACATGATCGCATTTTTGATACCTGCAGCTCGTGTTTTGCTTTGCTTGGTAAAAAAACTTACCGTAATGGGTATCATAGAAAAGACACACGGTGTAATAAGCGCGAGAAATCCGCCGGCAAAACATGCCCAGAAAATCCATCCCAGGGATTTGTTGCTGGCATTATCTTCAGCTATGGATTTAACGACAGGGCTGTTAGTAACGGCGGCTACCGCTAATTTTGACTGGGTTAAAGCGTTTCCTGTATCAACAGTGGCTGCCGTTGGAATTGATGCAGCGTTTGCCGGTCCCGAAAGTTGAAAACTGAAGGGTACATCTTTAGGAGGCAGGCAATTCACATCATTACAAACCATATATTCCAAAGTGCCTTTCAGCGTGGCATTTCCTTTTACTATAACCTTTTGTACGAAATTAACCTCATTTTCATAATAACGCAGTTGCGAGTTAAACACTTTATCAAAAGTCTTTACCTCTTTCCCTTTTTCCTCCACATCGCCTGCCAGCTTTACCTGTGAATTATTATCAAAAGTAAAAGAGGTGGGAATAGGCCCGTCCCCCGCATGTTGAGAATACACATGCCAGCCATTATCTATGCTTGCTCTCATGTTCAATAGGTAGGTGCTGTCATTGATCTTTTGTGCAGTATAATCCCATTTCACAGGGTTCAGTATCTGTGCCTGCGCAAATGCCGGCAAAACCAGAAGCCATAACAACCATATTTTTAATCTACTATTCATACGGGCTAAAAGGGTTATCGCTAAAAAAGGATAGGCTAACCATCGTTAGCCTACCTGTAAACAATTTCAGTATCAATATCCATTACAAATTAATGCTAAAATCAATATCCTTTGGTGGCAGGCATTGATGATTGTCGCATACCATATATTCCAAAGAACCTTTGACGGATTTTGTGCCGGCCTTTACTTTTACATATTGTACAAAATCCACCTTATTTTCATAAAACTTCAACACAGAATTAAAATTTTTGTCGAATTCTTTCCGTTCCTTCCCTACTTCGCGAACCTTACCCACAAAGTCGGTTTCTACGCTCTTATCAAATTTAAAGCTGGTGGGCACCGGTCCTTCACCGGCATCCTGTGCATAAACATGCCATCCCGGATCAATGTTTGCAGTTAAGTGTAAAATGTATTGACCATTGCCCATACTTTTCGCGGAATAATTCCAGTGAACAGGATTTAAAATCTGTGCATTGACCAATGCCGGAATTGCAAATAAAGCAATAACTAAAATGAACAATTTTTTCATAATGATTTAGTCGTTTGTTTCAGTGAATCCTTATTGTTTTATTTTAAAACAATTTATAAGCTCAAAAGTACTATGCCGGCACCTCTGCCCGTTGCATAAGTCCTTGTAATATCAGCCTTCCGTCTGTATTTCCCAAAGCAATTGAAGTCGCTCTTTCAGGATGCGGCATCATACCAAAAACGTTTTTGCGGCGATTACAAATGCCGGCTATATTTCTAAGAGAGCCATTCGGGTTTATTTTACCCTTCTGTTCACCATATTCGTTACAATAATGAAACAGGATTTGTTTATTTTTGTACAGATTATCCAATGTTTCATTATCTGCATAATACCGTCCTTCACCATGTGCCACGGGAATTCTCAATACTTTTCCGGTAATATCTTTTGTGAGGAGAGTAGTATCATTATCGCTGATGAGGTGAATATTTTTGCAGACAAATTGCCTGTTTTCATTTCTCAATAAAACGCCGGGTAATAATCCGGATTCGCAGAGGATCTGGAATCCATTGCAAATGCCTAACACTTTGCCGCCCTTATTGGCAAAATCTATGACCGATTGCATCATTGGGCTGAAGCGGGCAATGGCGCCACAACGCAAATAATCACCGTAAGAAAAACCACCCGGTAATACGATGCAGTCCTCCGTTCTGAAAGAATCTATGTCCTTATCCTTATGCCACAGCGGAATGACTTCCTGCCCGAGATCATGCCGCAAAGCATCCATCATGTCGCGGTCGCAATTGGACCCCGGAAAAATGACTACCCCGAATTTCATTTGTATAGAACAGATTTGCTTCCTGCAAAATTAAGCTAATCCGGTTTAAATACCCCCAAAAAGGGGTTTTTTAACAATTTTTAGTAAATCCATTGAAATAAAAAGATGTATGCCAAAGCGCTCAAATGTACAACAGTGGCTATCCAGCCCCGCCTGATGTGTAAAAAGCCAATGGATAAAAAAGCTGTAATGGGAATGAAAGCAATCTGCCAGCCGGAAAAGGAGAAATTATCCGGAAGAAAAGGCAGCACCAATCCGATACAAACAAATGCCAGCATTATTTGCCAGCATTTACGGGTATGAATGAGCATTTTCATATAATCTTTCTGCAAATGAAGGCTGCCATACAGAAACCACCAGATTAACAAAATCATGCCTGCCAGCAGCCAATAGGAAACTTCTAAATGAGGATAACCAAATTCAGGATAGCTTAAGTGCATGGCTAAATGTAACCGGCCTGTGAGAAATAATACGGTAAGCAAAAAATAATAAGGACATAATATTCCTGCAATAGCCAATATCCATTCCGCCAAACGAAAAGGGCGGCTAAAAAGGAGGGCAATCCAGATCAGTAATAACAATCCGATTGCAGGCATATAGAGCAGCGAAGCTAATCCGGTAATAAATCCCAGGCTAAATGTTTTGGAACGGGATTGCTGAGTGGAATATAGCTGAAAGGATTGATACAAGACAGCTATCAACAACAAGTTAGCAACCAGAGGAGAGGAAAACGAATTCCATTCTTTAAAAAAAGAAGAAAACAACAGAAAACAGAATGCCGGGAAATAATTATTTGCATGCAGTATCCTGAAACGGTTTAGAATACTATTCAACAATAACGCTTCTATAAATAAGATGATAAAAGCCAGCACGCTGAAACCCACATTAGATAACCCGGCTTTTTGTTGCAACCATTGCACCAAATAAGGATATAACCACCCGTCTGCTGTGGGCTGCATCATGGGGCCGGAACCATGCAAGAGATAAAAATATTTAATCACTATTGCATATATCAGCAAAAGCAAAATATTATACGGATTTCCTGTTCTTAACCAACGAAACACGGGATGGGGCTTTGAAGGTCAGAAATCAATTTTTGCGAAACAAACAAAATTCCGGTAAATACAAGGTATCACTACCTGCCGGGCGCTGATCTGCTTACCATATCGCGGCATCCAGGTATAACCCTGGTCCAAACCGCGCAGCGTAGGCAGCTTGGACAATTTTCCATCAGGTGTTGCACTCATCACCGTAATCAGATAAGAGCGTCTGAACGGCTCATTGTAAATAAATTGTAACGCGCTGGCAGTATTAACCATCTTATAAGATAAAAATGCATCGTTGTTATCATCTGATTGTTGCTTACGGATGAAGTTGCTCCATTCCAGCTTGCCATCAGCATTATAAGAAAGCACGGCTACATCGTTGTAATGGTATTGCGTACCCTGGTTATTATTCCAATTGTAAGGATTATAATAAAAAGGAGAGAAAGGAGAGTAATAATAGGGCGAATAATAAGGTGAAAATCCCCAGGGGCTATACATATAATTCCACCTGTTCCACGGTTGATTACCCGAGGTAGTATAATAACTTTCAGCAGTCAGTAGAAATCCTCCATCACCACGAACCACCAATTGACGAATAAAATAGTCGTTAAATGCATTATTGATCGAAGAATTGTTTTTGGCGTTCATTTTCAGGTCGTCACTGAAAGGAATGAATTTTAAATCATCAAAAGAACTTGCATTCCAGTTATATTCTCCCGCATAAAGTCCTATAATATTCCCCCTGCGCTGCTGGGTGTAAAAAGAAGCCATAAAAACTTTATTATTCACATTGTCCAGCGTCAATTTCATTTCATCTAAATATTTCCCCTGAAGGTTTAAGGGATGTACAATGAAGCTGTCTGTCATCGGTGGCTTTATAATCAATGCAGCGTCAGAAAGATTCCCGTTTGCTCCGGCCCGGGCTTCTTTTATAAAAACAAAATGACCGTCATTACTTAAAAGAAAGTCGCTCAAAAAAGACCTGTTTTCCCGCATAGACAAGGTAAGCCTGCTGTTGTTGACAAGGTCGAGCTGTGAATCGAATAAGAAAGTATAGAAGATATTATTATTATCATTGTCCTGGTTGATTTTATAAATAAGGACTTTTTGCATGTTATCCGAATGAATAACTGAATAGATCTTAGCTTTTACATTGCCGTTTCCCACGCGGCTCGAATCAATCAATATCGGTTGCCCAATCATATTGGCATCCTGATCCATCAAAACGCCATAGCAATAAACATACGCTTTATACTGAAACTGGTAGATCATCTGAAAATGATCAGGGTAAGCTACAAAATCCACATTTAATGTCCTGTCTGGTAAAAATTGTAAAGGAACATTTTTCACCAGCTTCATGTTTTCGTCATAGACGGAAATAACATTGTTACCCCGGTTATTTTTATATACCAAAATATCACTGCTCACTTTACCGATGATTTCCACAGAAGTATTCCGGTAATCATCATCGCGTTGTGGCATAGAATAGGTAACCTGCTGTGACCATGCAGGGATGGCACAGAAAGTAATTGCCATTACTCCCAAAGACAGGATGATAGTTTTCATATTCATAACCGCTAAATTATGATTTTCACAGATAATTTGTTAATAAAACAAATTTCCTTCCCGAATATTTCATTTAAGCAAAAATTTTAACAATAGATAAAGCATAGAATTCTTATTCCGGGAGAAATAATTTCCTTCATGACCATAAAAACTATTCAGTAAGCTATTTTGGCAAACAACAGGCTGCTTCCAATCGTACAGGGAACAACCACTTCACTCCTGCTGACCTGTACACCATACCTGGGCGCCCAGAAGTATTTATTGGCAAGCCCTCTCAAAGTGGGCATTTGCTCCAGTTTCTGATTATCTCCATAGCGATAGTCGGTAAGCAAATACCGGTAATTATTCAAAAACCGGAAAACATGATGCGATTTATTCATCAAAAAATGCAACGCATGGCCGATATTAACCATCATATAGGATGCATACACAGAAGATAAATCGCTTCCCTGGTCTTTTTTTATCTTCTGAATACCGGTTAATACGCCGGATGAATTGATGGTAAAAAACGCCATATCATTATGATGCGTAACATTATTAATATCCGTATATTTTTCTTCGGCTATCAATAAAGTGGTTTCATCGTTACCAACCACCAGTTGATTCAGGTTATAATCATTAAATGTTTCATGCAATCCTTCGTCCTTGCTTTCCATATTTTTTTTAATTGAGTCTGTAAGCAATACTGTATTGTATTTTAAGAGCTTCAGACTGTCCATACTGAAAGTCCATAACATCAGCCTGTCAATATTGTGAATCTTATTATCATATCCGAAAGCGCTTACCCACAACTTTTGATGCAGCTCATCTATTTTTAAAACAGGATTTGATTTCAATAAATGTCCGCCGGAAGAAACCGTATCGCTTAGCAGCGTATCTCTGCCTGCCGGCTTGATGTATATCTTCATTCGCTGATAATACGGGTCCGAAGGATTTGTTTTATTACCCATCAGAAAATAGAGATTACCATCATCAGCTACCTTAAACCTGACAGGCTTTTCATCCAAAACGGCATAAGATAAATTCACAGCACCTGTATTTAAAATACGCATGGCACTATCATATAAAAAAGTATGAATATGATATTCCAGAGAATCTTCTTTCCCCAACATTTCAAATATCATGATTTTGCTTTTATCGTCTGAATGAATGGCAGCATAGGCTTTATCTCCAAAAACCTGCTCCGGATGAATGGTTTTATCAATCAACACAGGCGTTGATAAAGGCACTGCATCTTCATTTAACTGCACCGACTCACAATAGATATCTTTTTTGTGTGTGTATTGATAAATCATGATTACTTTATTTCCGAGGTTTACAAAATCCTCTTTCACGGTTTCTTTTGGAAGGAATTTGAGTGGAACCTGGTCAATGATATTCATGGAATCATTATACAATACCATATTATACTCATTGTAGGAAGATTTAAAGATCAGCAAATGATTGTGACAGTATCCCACAATATCAAAGTCAGTATTTTGAATATTATCTCCTAATGGAACGGAATATTCTATTTGTTGTCCGCTGGTATTTATATTACCTGCAGTCAAAACAAACAAAACCAGTATTGCGGTGTTGAATATTGGATGACTTTTCACAAAAACAGTCTTACTTTCAGGTAACAATATACATATTTTTAAGGTTTTAGAAAAATTCATACTTCTTTTCCACGGAAATAATATGGAAACTGTTTTAATTACCGGAGGCACCGGAATGATTGGATCTGCATTAACGTCATTTCTGAAAGAAGAAGGATATAAGATAATCATTCTCACCAGAAAAAAAGAAAAGTTATTGAAAAACGATGAAGTAACTTATGGATGGTGGAATCCGGAAAGCAATGAAATAGATTTTTCGGTGTTAGACGAAGCTGATCATATTATCCATCTGGCTGGAGCGAATATAGGCCGCGGAAAGTGGACAAAGGAAAGGAAAAGAGAAATCAGAGACAGCCGGATATCCGGAACCCATTTTCTGACGGAACAATTAAGCCGGTATTCAAACAAGGTCGTATCATTTATCTCTGCCTCGGGAACCGGATATTACCGGCAAAACGGAGAGCTTCTGTCAACAGAAAAATCACCGGCGGCCGGCGACTTTCTGGGAGAAGTATGTGAATCCTGGGAAGCCGAAGCCCAACGCATAGCGGTTTTAGGAAAAAGAGTTGTCATTCTTCGAACAGGTATTGTGCTTAGTCCCGAAGGCGGGATGCTGCCTGCCCTCATCCGGCCACTGAAATACGGAATTGCCACTATTCCGGGAAATGGACAGCAATGGATCAGTTGGATACACATTCGGGATTTAGTGCGATTATACGCCACAGCGATTATGAATAAAAATTTCAATGGCGTTATCAATGCAGTATCCCCTTTTCCAGCCACGCAATTTCAAGTGGTTACAGCACTCGCACACATCGTCAAAGGACGTAATTATTTGTCATTTTATGCTCCGGCGCCCCTTATCAGGCTTTTTATGGGAGAAAGGGGACAGGAATTATTGAAAAGCAACAAGGTCTCTGCTGAAAAATTATTACAGACCGGTTTTGAATTTTCATTTCCTACTATTGGGAGCGCCCTGGAAGATTTGTATAGCAAAAAATAAAAAGCCTGTCATATAGCTAAATCATATTTTTATTTCCTAAAGTCATACTTTTTCATATACTGCAAAAGATTAGCTTATTCTATCTACAAAAGATGCAGACTCAGGCCTACTTTGAAAACATTCAACCTGAAATTGTAAAAGAACTTAATTTATGTGGCAGTCGCTTGGTTTACAGATCGTGAACTTTATGATATTTCTTACAGGAAAGCATGCGAAAGGCTTACTGTATCTGTAATTATCTTGAATGACGAAATAAATTCCAACTTCAATCTTCAGCCTTGACTCCATGTATCAATGTCATCCATATTTCCATAATAGTCGTCAAAATCTCCCAATTGACCGCCAGTCATAAAATCAAAATATTCTCGCTCCCAATTCCCCCTACCAAAATCCTCATCGTATGCGTTATTCCTTCTCTCACGAATGCGCATATCTTCCTCAATCCTTTTTTTTGTCCAACGTTTTATTATGAGATTGCGTATAGCTTCATCATTTAAAACAATATCCTCGCACTCTTCATAGGTACCGTTGAAAATATTTTCATTCACTACTGAACTTCCCCTCTCATTCGTATAATTCCAATTCTTATTTTTATTCTCTACAAATGACATTCCTTTGAATCCTTGGGGTAAAACATCAAATACATATTTCCGAGGTATATATAAATCAGGATGAGATTTTATATATTCATTATCATGTGGAAAAGGGATGTCCTTCACTTCATAATAAGGCGGTAAAACAATTTCACCCTCTAATCTCGTTTTCTTGTTTTTCAAGTTTACATGTGGTACCTTCCACCAACATTGCAACTTATAAAAGTTTTCTACGTCTTTCGCTTGGCCATAATAAAGTCGAATGCAATAATTAATATTGTTCCGATTAGAAAGATTAATTTTATCAATGCCACTCAAGAAGTCATCAAAATTATGAAATAAGTCAACAGGACGACCCTTATCATATTCGTCATGGCTAATTTCCACACATGAGCCATGATCTACAAGTATTAAAAAATCAATTAATGTTTCAATAGGACCGTGATTAGCAAGCTCAAATAGAGGAATATTAAGATTTCGCTCCCTTCTGTATGAAATCTTATTATGCTCAATAACTTTAATTTGTGTTTCTTCAAATATTGAGTCTTGTTCACTAAGAGCTGATTCTTCCGGGATCTCTACTTCTTCAATCTTGGTATCGATCCGCTTAATAAATCCTATGGAATATGGTATTTCCCATTCGTCTTGGTCAATTTTAGCAATCAAATCAAGAAAGACTTCTTTCACTTCCATTTTATATGACCCTTTTTGAGGGTTCCCACATAATAAAAGCTGCGATGGATACTTAATCGGAGATTCGCTAATTGATTTAATCACAGTTTCGATTTCAATATCGTATTCTTTACATGTCATAGTCAAATTCATTTAGGGATAAAACAAATAAATTGTTAATAAATTATCAGGTCAACTTCGATAGGTTAAATGAATTTTTAGTTTCCTTGTTAAATTAAGGGAATTTTGAATAAAAACAAACCTATGAAAAAAGTTACCCTATCATAAAGTTAGGGCTGCAAATCAACTTTTTTCTGTCTATCATTCGTTAGGAATGGAAACAATTAAATAAAAGCCCCACTTTTGCAGGGCCTTTATTGGAGACTCCTTAATCATTGCCATAATGGACAATGTTTAATTCATCAAAATCAAACCACACTGTTTTGTGGTCCATCTCGCAGCCTTCTAAAAAACTGCATTTTGCCTTCACGCCTTTTATGGCTTCGACAACCATTGGAACTCCTCCGTTAAGGAACTTGATTTTGTGGCGAACGTGATCACCGGGCTTTAAATTATTCATTTTTAATGAATTTTATTGGTCGCAAGTTGGCTATTTCTTTTGAGAGGCATTGACTTCTGTAGGTAGCTTACAGAGATATCCTTTATTCGAATATCAATTGAATCTTCCGGCAAATAACCCGATATATATATTCAAACAATCTAATTTTTATCTGCTTAAACCTTCTCTTAATCATTACCGTAATAGACGATTCTAAATTCATTTATCAATTTGTTCTCAGCCATCATAAAGACTGAATCTTGGTCTTTTGACCCTCTGTAACTTCAACTGATATTGATACTATTAAGGAATTTTGCCTCGTGACGAAGGAGATGTTGATTTCTATATTTTTCATATGAAATGCTTTATAACATTATAGAAAAAAGTGTGGAATACCAGAAAAGTCAGTTTGTAAATTTTTACTCCTTCGCTATTCTTCCTCTCCAATAATCAGGTTTTCTATGCAGGTGAGCAACAGCAACAATCGTAATTTCTATTTTACCGGAATCATACAAATAAATAATACCATAAGGGAATTTATTGACCAAGCATCGGCGTGTGTTGACACTAAATGAGGAGTACGCTTCGGGAAGTGCCTTAATACGCTCTACAGCATCTTTTATGGCAATGACAAATCTTTCTCCCAGTCCTTCCAACTGCTGTTCATAATAGACAGCTGCCTCATCCATTTCAAGGGCTGCTGCTTTATAGAACCGGACTTTCAAAGGCGATGTTTATTCCATTTGCTAAAAACTTCTTCTTCCGGGATAATTTCCATTTCTCCCTTTTGTGCAGCCAAAATACGAACTTCCGCCTCTTCTTTCCATAAATTATCTATGGCAGGATCAGGCGTATCGAGGCTGGATAAAAGCTTGTCCGCCACCGTAGCCCGCTTGTCCGCCGGAAGCTTAAGCGCTTCATCTATTATTTTTTCAACGGTTGTATTCATAATTATCGCTTTTTTCGCCAGGTTTTCTCATGTATTTATTTGCTCATTCCGGTCCTTTCCATGCCTGTAAGTTGTCTTTACAAAAATAACTTATTTTCGCCTGAAAGAATGTATTTTTTATTTTCCTGGCAAGGGAACTTGATCGGACAGTAGTCATTTTTGCCTACCACCGGAGAGATAGAAAATATTTGGATTTGTCAGCTATTATTTCTTTGGGCAGAAAGACTGGAATTCCCTGATAATGCTCAGGAAATGCTCAGGACAAAAAGTTAAATGTACGGCAAAAGTGACCTTTCCTTTTAGTGATCTCTTTCATAAAGATATTTCTCATAATATTTATCTTGATGGTTTCTGTTACTATCGAAAACGATATTGCAGAGATGGCCTAACAACACAATTCCAAGAGCGGTGGTAAACCATGCCGGCCACGGATACATATTTCCAAAGGCCGCCGCATCCTGATGAGCATAGATGGACCAAAGAATAACCATAATAATGGTGTAAACAATAGCATGGATTATCAGCCAGGTCCAGGAAGTACCAATAGTTTTCTTGTCGTTCATGATATACAGATTTGGGAACAAAGGTAATTAAATTTGATTTTTCCCCAAGAATAAAAAATCTAATTCATCCTGGCTTCATCACCCTGTTCCCCACCCATACAAAACGCTTTTCAATAAATAAGGGATCGGTAAATCCTGCATTGCCTGCCGGGTTACCGCCGGTCACATGAAAATCGGAAAAAGCAGCATGCTGGTTTACCCAGATAAATCCGGTCAGATTAAAGGTTACCGGCGTGAAAACTTCATTCATTTCATCGGTAATATGCTGCATCGTTTGGTCATTAATCGTGTAGGCAGCACAGGTAATAGCACCCTGCTGTTCAGCTATATGCTTTGCCAGGCGAATGGATTCCTCTGTATCTTTTGTCTTGATAATGATGATTACAGGACCAAAAAGTTCCTGCTCATACATTTCTGCACCGGCGGCATCCGTTTCTAAGATAGTAGGTGATAAGGTCCGTGCATGTTCAAACTCAGGATTTTGAACCGCTTCACCCTGAAGTACGATCTGCTCGTTTTTACCACTTGCCACAGATTGTGTTCTTTGGATGGTTTTATCATTTTGAATAGCGCCCAAAGTGCCTGCACCTGCTTTGGGATTGGTCACTAACTGATTAACGGCATTTTTTATTTTTTCAACCACTTCTTTATATGATAGATTGTTTTGCGGCGTGCCTACACCGGATACCGGAATAAAGAAATTTTGTGGCGCTGTACACATTTGCCCTGAATAAAGGCAGGATGAAAA
>SCQV01000509.1 GCA_004299085.1 Chitinophagaceae bacterium
GGGAATTTTGAATTGAATGTCGGTTTACTGGATATGAGCGCCAAGTATCCACCCAAACTAAAGATTACGGTCAATGACACCTCCTGGGAATTCCGTTTGCCCCAAGGTTCCGGTGACAGCACTTTAAAAGGAGCACATACCGGTTTTCCCGGTTATACCGTTCATGTGGCCATACCTGCACACATGTTGAAAAAAGGCGGGAATGAGATCAGCATCACCACTTTATGGGGCTCCTGGCTGGTCTTTGATTATGTCAGCCTGCAAGGACCGGAAGAGGTGCAGATATCAAAACCGGAAAATGCTTTTATCCGGGATGTGAAAGCCGCAGATTATGAAATTATACGGGATGGTAAACCGGCACAACCTTTATTGGTAGATGTACAACACCTGTCGGGCAATCCGCTCTTAACAGTGTATGCAGATCATAAAAAGATTCTTGAAAAAAGAGTGGAACAAGGCCGTTATATTTTTGAAGCGCCTATGCCTGCGGTAAAAACTGAAACGGAAAGCCATTACGAAATTAAGATCAATGATCGTATCGTGTGCACCGGTACGGTACTGCGCACCCCGCAAAAGATGATCACCCCCGCGGGATATGTCAACACTATGTTGGGTAGCGCACATTCCCGCTGGATGATAGCTCCGGGTCCGTGGATGCCCTTTGGCATGGTGAAACTCAGTCCTGATAATCAGAATGCCGGCTGGGATGCCGGCTATGATCCTATTTTTGAAAATGTAGGCGGATTCAGCCATATTCATGAATGGACTATGTCCGGACTCTCCATGTTGCCAACAAACGGACCGCTGATCACCCAAGTCGGCGATCAGGAAAACCCGGCTTCGGGTTATCGTTCTGCGATTGACAAAAGAACGGAGGAAGCTCCTTTAGGATATTATAAAGTGCATTTGCTGAAATACAATATCTGGGCAGAGCTTACGGCGACTACCCGTTGCAGCTTTCAACGATATACATACCCACGGGAAGATTCATCCAGGATTTTAGTGGATTTTACTACCCCTGCTGAATATAATTACCAGGTGCAGGACGTGGAAGTTAAAAAAGTGGATGATCATACCATTGAAGGATTCAGCAAACAATTTGCACCCGAGGTGTGGGGCAAAGGAATTGATCAGAATTATACGATACACTTCTACATGCAGTTTGATCAGCCTGTTAAAAGTTTCGGTTACTGGTTAAATGATAGGCCCCCCTTTCATCCCCCCGTAGGGGGGAGTATGGGCGGCTTCAAAGCAGATACTCCGAGACATGTGGGTTTCTTTGTCGAATTTAATACTGCTAAGAACCCCGTAGTTCAGGTTCGTACCGGCATGTCTTATGTAAGCATAAAAAATGCGAAAGGAAATTTAGAGCAGGAAATCACTAACCCTTTCGGATGGAATTTTGATGCTGTCCGTCAATATAATGTGGATACCTGGAATGATCTCTTAGACAGGATAAAAATTTCCACCGACGACCGCCGGGAGAAAATACGGTTTTATACTAATGTGTACCGGGCGTTGTCGGGAAGGAATATTTACAGTGATGTAGACGGTCAATGGATAGATGCGACCGGGCAGGTGCAGCAACTAAAAGGTTCGGATGCCCTGGCAATGGGTTGCGACGCGTTCTGGAATACCTTCTGGAACCTGAACCAGTTATGGAATCTGGCTTATCCGGATTGGTCATCGCGCTGGGTGCGTTCACAGTTAGCCATGTATGATGCTAACGGCGCCCTGGCGAAAGGCCCAGCGGGGATGAAATATATTCCCGTCATGGTGGCTGAGCATGAAATCCCATTAATAGTAGGTGCTTACCAGATGGGGATCAGGAATTATGATGTGCAAAAAGCTTTTGAAGCCGTGAAAAAAATGGAAACCACGCCAGCCTGGAAGATCGGTCATGGCCTGGCCGGCAACAGAGATCTGGTGCCTTTCTTACAATATCATTATGTGCCTTATGATAAAGGAAGATTTTCCAACACACTAGAATATGCTTACGACAACTGGACAGTGGCACAATTTGCCAAAGTCTTAGGGAAAGAAACCGATTATACCCTGTTTTCCGAAAGAGGCAGTTGGTGGAAAAATGCCATCAACAGAAAAACCGGCTATGCACAAATGAGAAAATCTGACGGCACATGGAAAGAGCCGTTTGATCCTTTCCGTACCGGACAAAATGCGCAATATGTGGAAGGCAATGCCTGGCAACTGACTTATTTTGTTCCGCAGAATGTTCCGGCATTGATGCAATGGATAGGTAAAGATACATTTATAAACAGGCTCAATAACGGCTTCGAAGAAAGTTACGGATTAAGGTTTAATGCACCGGCGGAACAGTATTGGGAATATCCCGTTGACCAGGGTAATGAGCAGTCTATGCAATTCGCATTCCTGTTTAATTATGCCGGTAAGCCCTGGCTGACCCAAAAATGGAGCCGGGCTTTGATGGATCGGTATTACGGATACGGCTTATCCGATGCCTACCTGGGTGATGAAGACCAGGGACAGATGAGCGGCTGGTTTGTGATGGCTGCTATCGGGCTTTTTCAGGTGGACGGAGGATGCAGTGTGCATCCGACTTATGGGATAGCCAGCCCGTTATATAAAAAGGTAACGATCAATTTAGGTGACCGTTTCGGCAGAGGCAGCACATTTACCATTATTGCCAACCATGCTTCCAGAAAGAATAAGTATATCCAAAGCGCTGTGCTGAATGGGAAGAAATTAGATTCTCCTTTCTTTCAGGCGAGTGAGTTATTAAAAGGTGGAAGTTTAATTTTACAGATGGGGCCGGAGCCGGATAAAAAGTGGGGGACGGGAGGGTTTGTAAAATGAGGGTTCAATCTTTTTTAAAAATATTTTACCTTTAAATTATCCGATTATTCTCAGACGTAGTTTCAATAAGCGTATATACTTCTCCCTGTTTTTCTGGGTCAGGAAAGAGTTTTCGATTAAATCAATCATTTCTTCCTCTTTTTTAAAAAAGTGTTGGAAGGCATTATTAATCTGTTTTTCGTTTAAATTAAAATTAGTCCCCAGGCGGATAAAATCCTCCTTTGTTAAATTTCATTTTTTGCCGTTTACAGTGAGCGCCATTTCTTCCCTGTCTTCCGGTATATGAAGGCCGACATTCAGCAGATCATAAGCAGGAGACAGCAGCCATTTATCTTTTAGAAGCAAAGAAAAATTCTTTAAATGCATATCATTATTTCCGGTGATAAAACTGAAAACAGTTACTTCAAACAACCGCAACAAATCCATCAGTGTATTTGCCGAATATTGGTCAACAGCCTTACCGACCTTTTCCATTGAGCCACGGTATTTATCAACCGCCTCCGTAATCTGGAACATATCCAACTGATGCAATTTCTTTCCATCTTCTGTCCTGTCCATTCGTTTAGTGATGTAAGAAAGTTCACCTGATTTTAATCGAATCAGGGAAAAAGGGACCACCTCAATACCACAGAATTCCGCCATTTGCATAGTCAGGTATTCGTTTTCCGATATTCCGGGAAAATGTTTATTAGCGGGTTTTAAGATATAATTCCCCCCCAAGGCTCTTAAGACAGTCAGTCTGCCTGCCTTTTCTACGGTATTCTGCACAAATCCTAAGGGCAGTTTTGGTTGGACACCCGGTACGGTAATTGAATTCTCCACAACTTCTTTTGCCAACTTGTCCATTTCGTCTAAGGTATAATCGAGTTTAGGAGGAATTTTTGCTCCAAAAAAACGGAGGCTGCAGTCAGGATGGAAATCCGTTTCCCCACTATTTAGTTTCTTACCGCAATACAAACACTTACTCATCTTCCTTAGAATTTTCAGTTTGAATACTTACGGCACCAATGCAATTGCGACAACATGCAAGCAGCAATCCCATTCTGTCATTCTTATTTATTTTCCAGCTTTCAGAAGCAATATCAAGCAGCCAGCCTTCGGGAATCAATCCTTCAAAAAAAGGGAATAAATGACTATCCGAATAGATTTTATCAGTGACCGGCATGGAAAACGTAAGGAATTGTCCGGGGAATTTTTCTATGTATCCTGCGTCATAAGCAAAAGTATAAAGCCCATCATCCGCCTCCGTGATAAAACCGGCAAAATCGTCGTTATAAAATACTTTTCCCTGCCTCATGATTCAATTTCTTTGTGGTTAA
Source organism: Chitinophagaceae bacterium (assembly GCA_004299085.1). GTDB lineage: Bacteria > Bacteroidota > Bacteroidia > Chitinophagales > Chitinophagaceae > FW021-bin31. Next base: position 4,155 of record SCQV01000509.1, read on the forward strand.
CCGGCGCCAGCTTATTTCCAAACATCATCAGTACTCTGTTCACTTTGGACAGGCTCAAGTTCTCCTTTCCCTGTTCAATTTTCCGGATCACCGTAAGCGCCACACCGGCTTTTTCCGCAAATTGTTGCTGAGTCAGCTTATACTCTTTCCGTTTTCCTTTTACAAAAGATGCCAGATTTTGAAACATATTATATGCTTTTGCAACGATCCTACACAAAAGTAGGGGATTATATGTAATAAATATAATTATTATAAAAGTAGATAGTTTATATGCTTTCTGATATAATAATCTGGAGTGATCAACATGACCGGAATCCCAGAGCAACATAAATGGAATTTACAGTCAATTATTGTTCTGATAGAATAATGGTGATCCCTTCCTTCAGCCAAAAATCTTTTAATCTTAAAAGTCGTCTCCCACATAAAAGGTGATCCGGGGACTTGGAGTCAAAGATTACCTCCCTGTTTTTGCTTTCATTTTGGTAGTTATGCCTATAAACTAAATAATTAAGACAGAATATCGCGAAAAATGAAAGTATCCGGTAAATAAAACAATCCTGTCAAAAAAACTGATGATAAACACAACCTATCTATCCGCCAGCCTTCCCATCATCTTACTCTTACAGAACTCCTGAACCTGAAAATCCTTCATTGAAACCCCATAGTAAAAGCCACCAAAGCACCCGTCCTGAGCGTAGCTGAAGGGTCACTACCTGTGCTAAGCCTGTCGAAGCGGGGGCTTAAATTGCAATTTTGCTACGGTTCACGGCGTTTAAATCCTATATATTGCGTGCTGCTTTTCTGTTATTCATGTCTTAGATATTCTCTCGCAATTGCTTGAAATTTGTTATTTTTTGAAATTACATCTATAAAAAGTTCTTGTCTTCCTTTCCAATATTCTTTAATGATATTATCATTTTCATCTCTGATTCTTTTGTCTTCTGAAGCCAGAAACTCTGCCCAATCTTTCATTTTATCCATTTTGTCAATTATTGCTTGAAATTGGTCGGTGTATATTTTACCCCATGATAGATTATGCCTAAGATTACTTAGCGCTATTTCATGATATTGGCTGTATTTAAGGAGTGATAAATTGAGTTCATGAGATGAATTAACAATTTTTTCGTTATCCGACCAAAACTTCAATTTATTCCAGCATTGATTACATTCTGAATGAGCTTCTCGTATCTTTATCAATATTGAATTTATGTCTTCAAAATTGTTATACTTAAATGAAAGTATATCAATTTCCAAACTTCCGTAAAGCCAATAGCTATAGGCATTAAGATAGTTTAATATTGCTTCTCTTTCTTTGTCAGTATTTATTGTTTTCCTATTGGTAATTTGTCCGATTTCACTATTTAGTATTGAAAGTTCTTCCTGAATTCCTTTATTATAATCAGCTAATTCTTTATCAAATGTACCTTTTGCTTGGAGTTCAACGGTTTTTGTAATGTATTTCCAAATCAAAATGAATAATACAATCAGAATAATTGCGATAATTACGCCAAAAAGACCATAAAATCTTTCAACTTGTTCGAGTTTTTCATATATGTCATTAATGTCTTTCATTATCGGAAGTATTTATAGTAGTAAGCAATCCATAAATATAGGCAGCATATCTCATTTTCCTTTTTCAAGTCTATTAATCAACCTGCCGCCCCTTTTAAATATTTTCAGCCGTTTCTAATCATTTAAAAACAGATGTTCATAACACTTATTTCCAAAAAGATTTAGCTGAAACTAGTTCTGGCACCCCTTCATCCCATCGCCCTTTAAAAGAAGTATATCCATGAGAGTGGGTGCAGGTTAATCAATAAGTTAAAGTATTTTCCTGCATCTAAGATAAAATACTCTTTTTATTTAGCAAAATCTTTAAGGAGTTTTTTAATTTTGGCTTTATGAAATACAGGCTTCTCCTTTTGCTGGTTTTCACTACTACAGCTTATCTTTCCGCTTCTGCCCAATCTGCGCGAACCAGGACGAATATTGATTTTAACTGGCGTTTTCATTTAGGTGATATCAATAATGCGCAGTACCCTTCATTCCATGACAGCCATTGGGAACGGCTGGATCTGCCGCATGACTTCAGCATGGAGGGTAAATATGACAGCAGCAATTCCCGCGCCAATGCTTTCCTTCCCGGAGGAACATGCTGGTACAGAAAAACCATTGACTGGAATAAGGATTGGACAGGTAAATTAGTATTTATACAATTCGATGGCGTGTATATGAACAGCCGGCTATGGATAAACGGACATTTTCTGGGCGAAAGAGTGAACGGATACATCGGCTTCCGTTTTAACCTGACACCCTATCTCAAAGAAGGTAAGAACATACTCGCCGTGCGTGTGGATAACTCAAAAATCCCCAGCGCCCGGTGGTACACAGGCTCAGGGATATACAGGCATGTATGGCTGATCACTACAGACAAAATTCATATTGCTCATAACGGCACTTACGTAAGGACGCCGGAGACAACGGAGCATGCTGCCGGGGTGCTACTGACAGCCGTTATTGATAATGCATCAGGAAGCAGGGTACCCGTAGTGGTTACTTCTGCTATAGTGAATAAGGAAGGAAAAGAAGTAGCAGAAAGTAAGCTCCCTGTTTTATTGGATACGGGACTGAATAATATTTCAGACAGCTTCATCGTGCAGCATCCTTCGTTATGGAGTCCGCAGCATCCGGACATGTATTATGTAAAGACGGTTATCGAAGCGCATCATCGTATCCAGGATATATATACCACCCCCTTCGGTATCCGTCAGTTAACATTTAGTCCCGTATCCGGCTTTAAGCTGAATGGAAAACCCGTGAAGTTCAGAGGTGTATGTGATCATCAAAGTATAAGCCCTGTAGGTGCAGCCGTTCCCGATGACATGATCCATTACCGCCTGGGAATGCTGAAGAAAATGGGCTGCAATGCCATTCGCACTTCACACAATCCCCGGTCGCCGGTCTTTTATAATATGTGCGATACAATGGGCATCATGGTGATGGATGAAGCTTTTGACGGATGGGATCATACCAAAGCCAAATATGATTACGGGCTTTACTGGAATAAGCAGCTACCCGGCGGGCAGGTGGAATGGAAAAAAGACCTGACAGATTTTATCAAAAGAGATCGTAACCATCCCTGTGTCGTTATCTGGAGCCAGGGAAATGAAGTATGGGGCTATGAAAAAGAGCTGAATGTGCAGAAAGAAATTTATGAGGTATTTCATACATTGGATTCAACAAGGCCTGTAACGCAGGCATGGGCAGATAAGAAATATTTGGATATAGCCGGGTTTAATGCGAATGGAGAACAAAGAGATGACTTGGAAAAATTTCATCAGGCACATCCGGACATGCCCATGATAGGTACCGAGATGCCGCATACCCGCCAAACACGCGGAGTCTATAGAACGATGGCTGCTTTTAATCCGTGGGATAAACCCTATCCCTGGACAAGATCAAAAGACAGCGCTAAGAAAGCTGCTGCGCACTATCCTTTAGAGAATCTCAGTGATCATGAAATATTTACGCAGTATGATCCGCGGTATGCATCCGGATATGATAATCAAACATTAAATATCAGCATACGGGAAGCTTACAAGCAGGTGCAGCGTGATCCTTTTTTCATGGGCGAGTTCCGGTGGACAG
>SCQV01000510.1 GCA_004299085.1 Chitinophagaceae bacterium
CCCATCACCGCGTCTTTGTAATTTGCTCCAATGGGCAGTTGATGCTTGTCTATTTCAATGGTGTTCCCGAACACGGCTGTAATAGCCTTTAAAGAAACAATATAAGAGCGATGTACACGTAAAAATTGATCGCCCGGCAAAATATCTTCAGCCTCTTTCATCGTCATGCCGGCAAGCATTTCTTCCTGCCTGGTTACAAATTTTACAAAATCTTTTTGAGCTTCCAGAAAAAGAATATCCTCAAAACGCACTTTTACCAGCTTGCTGAAATGTTTTATAAATAAATAGTCCGTTGGTGGAGATAACCTGGTTTTTGTGGTTCCCGGTGTAGATATTCTTTCATGGATGCGTTCGGCTGCTTTCAGAAAACGATTGAATGTAACAGGCTTTACGAGGTAATCTACCGCCTCCAGTTCAAAACCTTCTACCGCATATTCAGGATAAGCTGTGGTGAAAATAAGATACGGCGGGTCTTTTAAGGAACGGTAAAAATCCACTCCGCTGATGACCGGCATATTAATATCCAGAAACAGCACATCCACTCGCTCTTTCATCAGCGTTTCATAAGCCTCCATAGCGTTTTTGCATTGTGCTACGATGGCCCATTCGGGCAGCTTCTCCACGTGACCGGCAATTAATTTGCGCGCGAGTGGCTCATCGTCCACAATCAGGCATTTAATAGAGGGCATGAAATTGGTAATTTAAGGGTAGCGGTAAATATTTCATTTTTTTCATCTGTTTCTAATAAATAATTATTTCTGTAATAATAATCCAATCGTTTTCTCAAATTCAATAAGCCAAGTCCGCCGCTGTTCTTCTTTCTGTATTCCGGATCAAAGCAATTTTTTACCTGCAACCACAAATGATGATCTAATATTTCCATTTCAATCTTTACCCAAGGATCTCTTAACTGTGAATTAGCGCCATGTTTAAACGCATTTTCAACTAATGGTAACAATAAGAAAGGAGGCAGCTTAGCGGGTGGAACTATAGTTGGAAACTTGATGTCCAAATGCATATTGTCTGCTCTCACTTCTTCCAGCCCGATAAAATCCTTGATCATATTTACCTCCTTTTCCAATAAAATAAACTCTGTTTTTCCATCGTACAACGCATAACGTAATAATGAAGACAACCCCGAAACCATTTCAGCCGACTTCTTATTTTCATGCTGTGTTATCAGCGAATAAATGTTATTGAGCGTATTAAATAAAAAATGCGGATGTATCTGTGCTTTCAGAAAATCCATTTCCAATTGGATATTTTTCTTTTGTAATTCTGTCTGTTTCTTTTGCATACGCATTTGATCCCTTAAGAACTTGCAACATACGGGGAGAAACATATAGAGAAAATAGGAAATACCGATCTGAAAAATCAAAATAGGAACCGCTATAAAATGAATATATCCTTTATTCAAATAAGGAACTAATGTTTTTGCAAATGGTGGAAGTGAATGCCCGGATTTTTCCGCAAGGTCAAAGGCGGTAATTTCAATAAAATAGAACAGATGGATATAAACTATAATACAAACGATGATATAAAGCAAACCCTGTATATACTTTTTTTTAATTATAATGCTTCTGTATGATAAAACCATAGTCAGATAATAGATGGAACATACCAGCAGGACATCTCCCACCAAAGATCCTAAAAATTCCCACCCCTGAATATGCCATTCGGGATTTACCGAACTATTAATAAAAAAACCAATTGTTTGAAACAGCGACAAAAAAATGATCCAGAATATCACATGCAAACCGATACGATAGCGCCGGTCAGTAAAACTCTTTTCCCATGCCAGTTGCAACTTGTTCATAGAACAAAAATAAAAAAGGTTAATAAAAGAATAACCTCTTACTGACAGAAAGCCTTATCCTCCTGATGAATAAGTCGAAATAACCGACAAGCATATCATTTTTTATACTAAAAGAAATTTGACCTCTGAAATCAAATCATTCGTCCTCTTTTTCAGGTTATCTGCCGAAATCCTTTTCTCCAGGAATAGGTATCTTATTTATTTGCACCGTTTTCAGCAATTATTTATCATTTAAAAATTATATAAAATCAAGCATTATGAAAAGTCTATGCATTGTATTTGTTTTATTGTTTTCCCTCTTTTCAGTAACAAACGTTTTTGCCCAAAGCAATACCACAGGAAAAATATCCGGACAGATAGTCAACAATGACCAGACTCCGGGGACTTTTGCCACCGTTACGCTGCTGAAAGCATCCGATTCTGTCCTGGTCAAAGGCGCCATCTCTGATGAAAGCGGGAAATATCATTTTGAACGGATCTCTCTTGGAACATATCTGATAGCCGTTTCAGTGATCGGCATGGACAAAGCATATAGCCAACCGTTTTCACTGGCAGCCGGTCATGCCGATATAACCGTACCGGTCATCACCTTACGGCCTAATACCGCCTTGTTGAAAGGAGTTCAGGTAAACGCCGCCAAACCATTTATTCAACATAAGCCGGGTCAAACGATTGTAAATGTGGAAAACAGTCCGGTCAGCGCCGGTAATACGGTGATGGAAGTGTTGGAAAAATCTCCGGGAATATTTGTAGATCAGGATGGCAATATATCTATGAACGGGAAAAGTGGCGTGAATGTCATGATCAATGGTCAACCCACCCATTTATCGGCAAGCCAGTTATCAACGGTATTAAAAGCCATGCCCGCGAGCGCTGTCTCACAGATTGAGCTGATGACACAGCCGCCGGCAAAATATTCTGCCGAAGGCACCGCCGGATTGATCAATATCGTATTGAAGACGAACACGGTTACCGGGCTAAATGGAAGTCTGACTGCTGGGATTGGATATGGCCAATATCCAAAATATAACGCGGGCGGTTCTATCAATTACCGGACTAAAAATTTCAGCTTGTACAGCAATTACAACTTCGATCACAGGCAAAATAAATTTGAAATGGATGTAACACGTAATTTTTATGCCCCTGATTCCAAAACATTACAAACCATGATGCAGCAGGCCAGCACCATGAAAGTAAACGGCAATAACCATACGGCACAATTAGGAATGGATTTTTATCTGACACCCAAACAAACGATAGGTTTTGTTGCTAATGGTTCCTTTAACCAAGGCAACTTTGATACATACAGCCCTGTTTACTTTATGGACGGCGCTCATCATACGGATTCCATTTCCACTTCCACTAATCATATCGGATACAACTGGCAGAATGGCGGTATTAATCTGCATTACAACTTAGATATGAACAAAGGAAGCTCGCTCACTGCCAATGTGGATTACAACCGCTTTTACCAGTCCATGCCGCAATCGCTGTTTACCAATGTAACCGATGCACAGGGGAATACCTTACATGATCCCTATCAGAATAAAGGAACCCAACCAAGCACTATCAACATTTACGCAGCCAAGATTGATTATACCCACTCTTTCAAAAATCAGATCAAGCTGGAAGCAGGCGTCAAATACAGCTTTGTAAATTCTGATAACAACAGCCTGTTTGAAAAATTCCAGGATGATAAATGGGTTAATGATCCAGGCAATACCAATCATTTTATTTACAAAGAAAATGTCAACGCTGCTTACCTCTCCCTTTCCAAAACATTTAAAAAAGGTTGGAGCGCCAGCGCAGGTGTCCGTGGGGAACAAACTATCACTCATACGGACCAATTGACCACCGATTCATTGAATAAAAATAATTATTTCGATCTGTTTCCTAATGTTTCCCTGACTAAGATGCTCAACCCGAATAATGTCCTTAGTCTTTCTTACACGCGCCGCATTGACAGGCCCGACTATCAAAGCCTCAATCCGTTTGTATATTACATAGATCAATACACTTACCGCATCGGAAATCCGTATCTAAAGCCACAGTTCGTAAACTCAACGGAACTATCTTATACATTTCATCGGATGTATTCCGCTGTGTTAAGTTATAGCCATACCAGCGATATTATGACACAAATCATCCAACAGGACAATACCACTCACGTTGATTTCCAAACTATGGGCAATATCAGCACTTTGGATAATCTGACCCTGACATTAGGGATTCCTGTAAGCATTACCCATTGGTGGAGCACTTACAATAGCCTTCAGGGTTATTATAATTTATACAAAGGTATCTATGATGGCTATGCTTTAAATAAGGGATTCAATTCTTTCATGCTTTATACGCAACAAAACTTTATATTACCCAAAGGCTGGAAAGGAGAATTAAGCGGCATGTACCGCAGTAAAAATATTATGGGACCCATTGTAATGTATCCCATGGGAATGATTTCAGCAGGCATTTCCAAATCCTTATTGAAAGACAAAGCCACGCTGAAATTGAATGTGCAGGATATCTTACAAACCATGCATTTCAGAGGAAATGTGGATTTCGGTGATCTGCACGGATCTACCGAATTTCATCTCCTGGATCGGGCTGCTAATCTTACCTTCACGTGGAATTTTGGTAATGAAAAAGTGAAAGTAAAACAATATAAAAATACAGGAATACAGCAGGAAGAACAGCGGATACAGAAAGGGAATAGTTCAGGAACGGGAACACCGAAATAGCTCTGAAGATTGAACATTAAACATTGAAC
>SCQV01000511.1 GCA_004299085.1 Chitinophagaceae bacterium
ATTTTTGAAAGTGTGTGTCACCCGGTTTTGTCTATACTTCCCTTTTTCAAAACAAACTCAGCCACTCCCCCGGCCTCCTAAAGTGCGAACAATCCAGTTCCCATCTTTCATCATTCAATCCGTAACGTTTATTATATTTTTTAAACTGCTGCCGGACCATATCGGCAACGGGGCCTTCGCCGCGCATACGCAATCCCCAGCGGCTGTCATTTACTTTGCCATCATGCGATGATTCAATCAGATGCCAGACTTTATCGGCACGGTCAGGGAAATTTTTATATAGCCAGTCATGAAATATAAGCTTGATAGCGCCATTTAATCGTATAAAAGTATAGGCGGAAAAGGTAGCGCCTGCTTCGCTGGCTGCCTGCATAATCTTCTGCATTTCATACTCATTCAATCCAGGTATCATCGGACCCAGCATCACACCCATGCGGACACCCGCATCGCTTAATTCCCGAATCACCCTCAACCTTTGCTTTGCCGTAGTAGTGCGAGGTTCCATCACACGGCGCAGGTCTTCATCAAAGGATGTAATGGACACCAACACGCTGACTAATTTTTTTTCCGCCATTTTTGTCAAAATATCTTTATCACGCAGAATACCCGCATTTTTAGTTATCATCCCGACCGGCTGGTTAAATTCAAGACATACTTCCAGCAACTGTCTGGTGATCCTGAATTTTTTTTCAGCAGGCTGATAGCAATCGGTGTTTCCGCTCAAAGAAATAGGCACACATTCCCATTGGGGATGCATCAGAAATTTCCGCAGCAGTTGCGGTGCATTTTTCTTCACAATAATCTTCCGCTCAAAATCCAGCCCGGCGCTGTAGCCCCAGTATTCATGCGCATTGCGGGCATAACAGTAAATGCAGCCGTGTTCGCAGCCCTGGTAAGGATTCATGCTGTAAAACATGCCCACATCGGGGCTGTCCACTTTATTCACAATACTTTTGGCTTTATCTTCTAAATATTGCGTAGCCACATCAGCTTCTATCCAGTCGTCAATCGCTTCCGGATGTTCTTTTATAGTTTCGTATTTCAGAAAACGGTTTTTAGGATTAAACTGTGCACCGCGGCCTTTGAGATAGCCTGCCGCTTCCGTAGGTTCTTTTATATTGGAATCAGAAGATTCCTGCTTAAACTGTGTTGTCATGATGGATAATCTAATTTGTTAAACATATCATTAGAAAGGTTCTTTTACCTTTTGCCACGAAGTCACAAGGTCACGAAGTTTTTGTGTGTTGGTGTCTCAGTGGTATCTTTATTTAATGACTATCCGCAATCGTACAAGGTACTATAAGTCGAAACAGAATTCTTGTCATAGATAGGATACTATCTAAAACCGATTCTTGAAAAACAATCACCCTTCCTTTCAAGTCCTTGTTTATTATCCGGGTACTGTGTTACTTTTCGTTCCGCCTTAGGCGGGACAACCATCTCGTCTAAGCCGAGACAAAAAAGGTCAAGAAAAATCCCTGCCTCTGCAGGCAGGCTTCGACTTCGCTCAGCCTGACTGCTAAACAGCGCACGCGCGGCACGTCTCGCCTCGGGTGAGAGCCAGCGCTCCCTTGATCTCGTTTCATAAAACGATCTCAATTCGAAATCCAAATCATGCTTTACCTTTCCCAATAAATTTCTTTTGCACAATAGCGGATAATCATTTAAATTTTATCCCTGAATACATATTGCTACGATAGTTTGTACATGTTCTAAAATAAAGTTCCTTGCGTTATTTTTTCTACCTTATTCGTAAAGGCAAATTCCATCACAGGCTCGTAATATCTTTCTCCATCTTTTTTTTTGAGAAGCAGCATATTTTTTATAAGGCATTTTCCGGTAAAATGCTTGTGCCGGTATTCCAGCCATCCCTGTTCATATTGCCGGGGGGTTAGTTGCCGTGCCAAAGTCAGATGGGGTTCCATTATCAGATGTGGTTTGTCTTCTTTCGATTTTAATAAATGCTGAATGGGACGAATCTGCTTTACCAGTTCCTGAATGGCTGTTGGCGTAGTAACCCTAAAAAAAATAGTATGTGAAGGAAAGCTGCCAAAACCATCTATCGCCATCACAAAAGGCAGTTGAGTTCCGGCAATATTACTCAAGCGATGAATAATTTTTTCCTCCATGGGTTGATATTGAAGAAAACTCACCAGCGTGATATGCGGCTTGCTGCTGAGGGCTGTAACCGCTTTATATTTTCCATAAAAGGTCTTTTTCTCCTGTATAATTTGCTCCTGAAAATTTTGCTCCGGACTTAATATCAGCAGATATTCATTTCTTAGTAAATTGGCCGCTTTCTTTTCAAGAATAGTGACAGGCCGCTCAATCATTTTCTTTTTCATAGAACAAATATACTAATATATTTAGTATAAATACTAATAATATTAGTTTTTATAAATGATTATCCGTTTAAGTACAGGAACATCTTTTGAATAATGAACATTGAACAAGGAATGATGAACCTGCCTTTGCCGTCAGGCAGGTATTGAAGTAGGGACAGTACTTCTAAAATCGGAAATCGGTGTTGGATATTCGATATGGAGCCAAACGAGAGCTATCATATAGGTTCCTACATTATAGCGGATAGTCATTTTTTGATTTTATGTCTCTATCTATTGAATGAAAGAATCTGCTCTGTGATTCTGCATACATAATAGGCGGTCTGATTGAAAGACTGAAGCAATTTTTAGTAAAAATTAAAACTTTTCTAAAGATTAAAACTTTTTTTGGAAATTAATCTAAACTAACAGTATCTTTGCAATGCCTCAAGTTTTAAAATTAATCTCATGCTGAGAATCATTAATAAAGGACGAATAATTGTTGCCGCCGGTCTGGTGGTCGTCATTATTAGTGTCATTGGTATTGCTTTTTCGCATGGGAAAATGCTGTAGATAAAAACCGAATCGCCGGTACAACATAAATGAATCGCCTTTTCCCCTGCAAATGGGATAAGGCGTTTTTTTTTGACAGACAGACAAGGCAATGCCCTGTCTCAATCAACATATTATGGAACTAAACAAATATAGCAAAACGATTACGCTCAATCCAACGCAACCTGCATCTCAAGCCCAGTTGTACGCTATCGGATTGAAAGAAGATGACCTCAAAAAAGCTCAGGTCGGCATTGCCAGCATGGGCTTTGAAGGCAATAACTGTAATATGCATCTGAATGACCTGGCAAAGATTGTGAAGCAAGGCGTTTGGGATAGCGGGCTGGTGGGATTGATTTTTAATACCATTGGCGTCAGCGATGGCATAAGCAACGGAACGGACGGCATGCGTTATTCTCTGGTATCGCGGGAAATCATTGCCGATTCTATTGAAGCGGTTTGCGGTGCACAATATTATGATGCGTTGATTACCATTCCCGGGTGCGACAAAAATATGCCCGGTTCCCTGATGGCCATGGCACGACTGAATCGCCCGTCTATCATGGTGTATGGAGGATCCATTGCACCCGGAAGATATAAAGGCCAGGATTTGAACATCATCTCTGCTTTTGAAGCGCTGGGAGAAAAATTAGCAGGCAAGCTGAGTGAGGAAGATTTCAAAGGAATTATTCAACATGCCTGCCCGGGCCCCGGCGCCTGTGGAGGTATGTACACCGCGAATACTATGTCCTCTGCCATAGAAGCGTTGGGAATGTCCTTGCCCTATAGCTCATCCAATCCGGCGCTGAGCGAGGAAAAGAAAAAAGAATGCCTGGCAGCAGGAGCGGCGGTAAAAGTTTTATTGGAAAAAGATCTGAAGCCAAAAGATATCATGACACCGCAGGCTTTTGAAAATGCCATAGTGATAGTAATGGCTTTGGGTGGCTCCACCAATGCAGTATTGCATTTGATTGCCATGGCGCGTACGGCAGGTATCAAGTTAACCCCGGATGATTTTCAAGAGATAAGTAATAAAGTTCCGTTGTTGGCTGATTTAAAACCCAGTGGTAAATACCTGATGGAAGACCTGCATCACATTGGAGGCATTCCTGCGGTGATGAAATATTTGTTGAAGGAAGGTTTTCTGCATGGAGATTGTATCACGGTTACCGGAAAAACTATCGCGGAAAATGTGGCTGATGCCAAAGATCTGGATTTTGAAAAGCAGGATTTGTTTCATCCGGTGTCTAAACCCATCAAAAAGACCGGGCATATTCAAATATTAAAAGGTAATCTGGCTAAAGGATGTGGCGTGGCAAAAATTACCGGAAAGGAAGGAGAACGATTCACGGGGCCGGCGCGTGTGTTTGAAGGTGAGCACCATTTGATTGAAGGGATAAAAGAAAAACGGGTAAAACCCGGCGATGTAGTGGTCATTCGTTATGTGGGGCCGAAAGGCGCTCCCGGAATGCCGGAAATGCTGAAGCCTACTTCTGCTATTTATGGCGCAGGGTTAGGAAAAAGCGTAGCCTTAATCACTGACGGACGCTTTTCGGGTGGCTCGCATGGATTCGTGGTAGGACACATCGCGCCCGAAGCTTATGAAGGTGGAGCGATTGCTTTGGTACAGGATGATGATATTATCGAAATAGATGCGACTAAAAACACTATCAACCTGAAAGTGAGTGAGGAAGAATTGGAAAGAAGAAAAGCTGCATGGAAGCGGCCGGAACTTAAAGCTAAAAATGGAATATTATATAAATACGCTAAGCTGGTAAAAGACGCAACTGAGGGATGTGTGACGGATGAAAGCTAAAGACATCCCGCAAAGCCACCAAGCTCACAAAGGATTATTTGTATGCTTAGCTTTGTAAGAAGCTTGCAAATCATGTTTCCGATTAAAAAGAATTAAATAGTCACTTTTTAAATAAAATATTATGAGTACAGTAGCATTAAAAGAGAAGAAGGAAGCGGCAAAAAAGCCGGAAATTGTAAAAGAGATAACCGGGGCAGAAGCAGCCATTGAATCGCTGTTGGCAGAGGGCGTGGACACTATTTTCGGATATCCCGGGGGAGCTATTATGCCGGTCTATGATGCATTGTATCATTGCTTAGATAAAGTTCATCATATTCTTACCCGGCATGAGCAAGGCGCTATTCATGCGGCACAAGGATATGCCCGCACTTCGGGAAAAGTGGGCGTGGTATTTGCCACGTCTGGTCCGGGCGCCACCAACCTGGTTACGGGTTTGGCGGATGCTATGATTGATTCCACGCCGCTGGTTTGTATTACAGGGCAAGTGGTTGCTTCCTTATTGGGGACGGACGCTTTCCAGGAAACCGATGTAATCAATGTGACTAACCCGGTAACCAAATGGAATATCCAGATTACCCGAGCCGAAGATATTCCGGCGGCCATTGCCAAAGCGTTTTACATCGCCGAAAGCGGCAGACCCGGACCTGTCTTGATTGATATTACCAAAGACGCACAATTTGGCAAGGCACCCTATCATTTTGAAAAATGCAGACAGATAAAAACCTATCATCCCAAGCCGGTATTAAACAGGGCAGAGGTTGAAGCGGCAGCCCAACTCATTAATTCGGCAAAAAAACCTTATCTGATGGTGGGACAGGGAGTTATCTTATCCGGCGCCACGAAAGAATTAAAAGCCTTTGTCGAGAAAACAGGCATTCCGGTAGCTTCTACTTTACTGGGATTGTCGGCTTTCCCCTCGGATCATCCTTTGTACGTGGGTTTTCTCGGAATGCATGGTAATTATGCCTGTAATCACATGATCAACCAATGCGATGTACTGATTGCGGTGGGCTTGCGTTTTGATGACCGCATTACCGGCGATTTAAAGAAATATGCCAAACAGGCAAAGATTGTTCACATAGAATTGGACAAAGCGGAAATCAATAAAAACGTAAAAGCAGAGGCGCCTGTCCATGCCGATGCCAAAGAAGCGCTGAAAGCATTATTGGAAAAAGTAGATGAACGAAAACATTCAGCATGGATAAATGAATTTAAGAAGCTACAAAATGATGAATTTGAAAAGATCATCACAAAAGACTGGCATCCTAAAACAGGTAAGATAAAAATGGGCGAAGTCATTCATATTTTATCCGAACAGACCCAGGGAAATGCGGTGGTTGTAACAGACGTCGGACAGCATCAAATGGTTACCTCCCGTTATTTCGGCTTTAAGCATCCACGTACCAATGTCACTTCCGGTGGTTTAGGAACGATGGGTTTCGGTTTGCCTGCCGCTATGGGCGCCAAGTTAGGAACGCCCCATCAGGAAGTTATTGCCGTGATGGGTGATGGCGGATTCCAGATGACCCTGCAGGAATTGGGGACTATTTCGGAGAATAACATCGGCATAAAAATGATCATATTGAATAATCATTTCCTCGGCATGGTTCGTCAATGGCAAGAGTTGTTTTTTGACAAAAGATATTCTTTTACGGATATTACAGGTCCGGATTTTATAAAGCTGGCAGACGCCTATAATATCCCGGCGCAACGTGTAAAAGAACATAAAGATATTGCAGATGCTATTGACACGATGCTGAAGCATCAAGGGCCGTTTTTGTTAGAAATAGAAGTGGAAAAAGAAGAAAACGTGTTCCCGATGGTGCCATCGGGGGCTGGCGTTTCGGATATGATATTGGAATTACCTAAATAGTGGAGACACACGGCCGTGTGTCTCCACTATAACCGGCCGTGCGTCTCCACTTGTCCACAATACAATAAAATATACCAATTATGAAAAAAGATTTCACCTTGATCGTTTATGCAGAGAATAATTTCTCTGTTTTAAACCGGATGATCAATATATGTAACCGCAGGCGTGTACGCATTAAAAAGTTATTGGCCAACGAACTGGAAGATCCGCACCGCGGCGAAGCTTGCTTTATTTTATATACCACTGAAGAAATCGCAGAGAAAGTACAACTGCAGGTGGATAAATTAATTGAAGTGGAAGAAACAAAGTTATATGAAGGAGCGGAATCCTTCCATAAAGAAGCACAACTGGCAGGAGTGGAGTAGTTAATCTAATGATTATCCGTTTAAGTATAGGAACATCTTTTGAATAATGAACATTGAACAAGGAATGATGAATATTGAAGTAGGAACAGTACTTCTAAAATCGGAAATCGGCGTTGGATATTCGATATTGGGCCAAACGAGAGCTATCATATAGGTTCCTGCATTATAGCGGATAGTCATTGTTAATCTGAATGGTGAATGGTCAATTGTAAAAAGATAATAGAGGAAAAAGCAATAGACGATTTCAAATTCCCGACTTTATAACCTGGTTACTTTACGAATTAAACAACATCAAACTTTAGACATTAAAACCTTTAAACAAATTTAAACATGGCAAAAATCAATTTCGGCGGAGTAGCAGAAGAGGTTGTTACCCGGGAAGAATTTCCAATGGAAAAAGCAAAGCAAGTTTTAAAAGATGAAACCATTGCCGTTATCGGTTATGGCGTTCAGGGTCCCGGTCAGGCATTGAATCTCCGTGATAACGGGTTCAAAGTCATTGTTGGACAACGTAAAAATTCAAAAACATGGGATAAAGCGGTATCAGACGGATGGGTTCCGGGAGCAACTCTTTTTGAAATTGAAGAAGCTGCTCAAAAAGGTACCATTATTCAATTCTTATTATCCGATGCCGGGCAGATCGCTTTATGGCCTACTGTTAAAAAGCATTTAACGGCAGGCAAGGCTTTATATTTTTCCCATGGCTTTGGTATCACCTATAATGATCAGACGGGTATTATTCCTCCCAAAGATGTGGATGTCATCTTAGCTGCACCGAAAGGATCCGGCACTTCCTTACGCCGGATGTTCTTAGCCGGACAGGGATTAAATTCCAGCTTTGCTGTTTTTCAGGATGCTACCGGACATGCACGTGATAGAGTGATTGCTTTGGGTATCGGCATTGGTTCGGGATATTTGTTTGAAACCGATTTTAAAAGAGAAGTTTTTTCTGATCTGACCGGTGAACGCGGTACGCTGATGGGCGCAATACAAGGCATTTTTGCGGCGCAATATGATACGCTACGCAAGCACGGGCATTCTCCTTCCGAAGCTTTTAATGAAACTATTGAGGAACTAACTCAATCGTTAATGCCTTTAGTGGCAGAGAACGGAATGGACTGGATGTATGCTAACTGTTCTACTACGGCGCAGCGTGGTGCATTGGACTGGTGGAAAAAATTCCGCGATGCTGCATTGCCCGTGTTTAACGACTTATACGAGAGTGTGGCAGCCGGAAAAGAAGCCAAACGGTCTATCGAATCTAACAGCCAACCGGATTACCGTCAAAAGTTAGATGGTGAATTAAAAGAATTACGTGAAAGTGAAATGTGGCAGGCAGGAGTGGCCGTAAGAAAGCTTCGCCCTGAAGCATAAAAAAATAAACAATGATGATCAATAATGCATTAACCGGCGTTCTGGATTTTGCGGGTGCCTCAGAACGGTTGAGCAAGGTGGTAAAAAAGATACCCCTGGAGTATAATGAACGTTTATCCAAGAGATACCAGTGTAATGTCTTTCTTAAACGCGAAGACCTTCAGATAGTTCGCTCTTATAAAATCCGCGGCGCTTATAATATGATGAGCGCCTTATCACCTGAAGAAAGAAAGCGGGGTGTGGTTTGCGCCAGCGCAGGAAATCATGCGCAGGGATTTGCTTATTCGTGCAAAGCCATGCAGATTAAAGGAGTGGTTTTCATGCCTATTGTCACTCCCAATCAGAAAGTTTCACAGGTAAGTATGTTTGGTGAAGAATGGGTGGAAATCAAATTAGTGGGAGATACTTTTGATGATTGCGCTGCTGCTGCTAAGAAATACACGGAAGAGCACAACATGGTTTTCATTCCACCCTTTGACCATCCCAAGATTATTGAAGGGCAGGGAACGGTAGGCGTGGATATTTACAGGGAACTTCCCGAGATAGAATATTTATTTATCCCCATAGGCGGGGGTGGACTTGCTTCAGGTACCGGCATTTATTTTAAAACCTACAGTCCAAAAACTAAGCTAATAGGTGTAGAGCCTGCAGGCGCACCTTCCATGCTGAAAGCCTTTGAAGCGGGACATCCTGTAACATTGAAAGAAATTGACCGCTTTGTGGACGGCGCGGCGGTGAAACGGGTGGGAGACCTGACTTATTCTATCTGCAAAGAAGTGCTTGATAAGGTGCATACTGTGGAAGAAGGGAAAGTATGTTCTACGATTCTCAAGTTATACAACGAAAATGCGATTGTAGTGGAACCGGCCGGAGCATTATCCGTGGCAGCGCTGGATGATTTTGCCGATGAAATAAAGGGCAAGAATGTAGTCTGCATCATCAGTGGAAGCAATAATGATATTGACAGGATGCAGGAGATAAGAGAACGGTCTTTGTTTTACGAAGGGTTAAAGCATTATTTTATGATTCGCTTTTTTCAACGTCCGGGTGCTTTGAAGCAATTTGTGAATGAGGTGTTAGGTCCTGATGATGATATAACCCGTTTTGAGTACATAAAAAAGATCAATAAGGAATCCGGCCCGGCATTAGTTGGCATAGAATTGAAGAATAAGAAGGACTACGAAAAACTTATACAAAATCTGGAAAAATACAATATCAGCTATACCGAAATCAATAAGGATAATAATCTGTTTGGACACATGGTGTGAAGAAAGTTTCATGTTTCATGTTTGTTCTTAATCCCAAACATTGCAACATACCACTTAAAGCAATCTTAAAGTCACTTTCCATAGTTTAGTGGAGGTTTTGGTGTAAGGCCCCAATTGTCGAAAGATGATTGGGGTTTTTTATTGAAATAATGCAATACTTATACTGCACTAACATTCGTATTTTCTGGTACGGCCATTCGATTTAACCCAGATTTTGCAGTTGGCTGCAAAATCTGCCTGAAAGGCCGACGAAGCATGGCTTGTCGGGGTTAACCCTGACAAAAAATGGCAAAGAAGCCATTTTTTCGTCACTGCTTCGC
>SCQV01000512.1 GCA_004299085.1 Chitinophagaceae bacterium
CACCATTGACCATTCACCATTGACTATTCACTATCAACTGCCACTGCATACTGCTCCCGCCTCCTTCTCTCCCCCGCTCCATCGCCCTTCCGCACCCTCACTCCGCTCGAAGCGACTCAACCGGATTAGCCACCGCCGCTTTAATCGCCTGAAAACTTATGGTTATTAATGCAATAACGATAGCCATTAATCCTGCTAATAAAAATATCTCCCAGCTTAAATTTATTCTGTATGCAAAGTTTTGCAACCATTTGTTCATCATCCACCATGAAACCGGAATAGCAATAATAATCCCAATAAGCACTAATCTTAAAAAATCTTCAGACAATAGCTGAACTATATTTATTACTTCGGCTCCCAATACTTTCCGGATACCAATCTCTTTAGTTCTTGCCTGAGACAAAAAGAATGTAAGTCCCAGTAAACCAAGACAGGCTATAATGATAGCCAAAATGGCGGAACCTTTAAAAATGTTACCAAGCAGATTATCTTGGCGATACATAGCGGCAAAGTCATTATTCATAAACGAATAATCCAGGAGCTTATTTGGGACAAAAGATTTCCAAATATCCTTCATATAGCTAAGGGTACGAGGGATATTAACCGAACTTGTCTGGACAGCTATATATTCAAATGGCCCACTCCCTGCTTCAATAATTACCGGTGTTATTTCTTTTCTCAATGACTGATAATGAAAATCCTTTACAACACCAATGACCTCCTGGCGTTGCTTGTATATTTTCATTTTCCCTCCTGAAATTTCAGCCTCCGGGAACAATATATATTTACCCACCGGATTAGACCAGCCAAACTGTTTAGCAGCCTCTTCGTTTATCACTACACTCTGGCTATCATCAGATGAGAATTCGTTTGAAAAATTCCTGCCAGTAACAATTTTCAGCCCCAGTGTATTGACAAAATCATCATCGCCATAGATAATTGGAATATTTGAAACTTTTTCATTATTTCCCTCGATATCTCCTCTGTCAAAGCTTTGAAATGTATTGACAAAGCCAGGTTTAAGATTTGTAGTCGTTACAGCATGAATATCGGGGTTTTTCATTAATTCAACTTTGAACGATGGATATGCATTGCCAAGCTCTTCTCCTCCTCTGATCAATATGATTGTACTTCCTGCCGGACTAAGCTTGTGATTCTGGGTATATCTCATCTGTCTTTGTAACACGATGGCACAAACTATGAGTGTTACGGAAATGGCAAATTGGAAAACCACTAATCCTTTACGCAAATCAATACCGGAAAAAGAAACTATTTTGCCTTTTAGAACCTGTGCAGGACGAAAAGCAGAAAGTAGCAATGCAGGGTATAAACCAGAGAGTATGATAATTGATAATAATATACAGCCTAGCAACAACAACGTCCATAATGGATTAATAACAGCATAAGAAATTTCAAGGCCTGTAAGCCTGTTGAACAGGGGAAATAATAATCTTACCAGACCTATTGCAACAATAAGGGCAATCATATTCATAAACAACGATTCAAAAAGATATTGCTCTATAAGTCGTTTTCGTGAAGCACCCAATATTTTTTTAATGCCTGTTTCTCTGGCCCGTTCTACTGATCGTGCAGTAACCATATTCACATAATTGAAGCAGGCTATGATTAAAATAAGCAACGCAATACCGGCAAATAAATAGATATACCTGATATCTCCCTGGGGCTCTGCTATAAAGCGTAAATGAGAATGAAGGTGGATATCTAACAATGGCATGATAGAAAGCGAAACACCGCCTCTCTGCTTTGTCGGAAAATATTGCTTTATAAAAAGCGGTAATTGATTATTAATCTTTGTAGCATAAGAACTGTTTTTCAAAAGCAAATAAGTATATACTTTCGGATGCCAATCTTCTTCCTGATTTCCGGAAGAGTTAATAGAAGAAAAAGAGGCTAAAGCATCTGCGTGGAAATGAGAATTAAGGGGAAAATCTCTATAGACTCCCGTTATTTCATAATCTTGGGATCCCTGTATGTTGAGCATCTGGCCAATAGGATCTCTCTTTCCAAATAGCTTCCTTGCCATAGAAGCCGAAATAACCACAGTATATGGCCTGGATAATCCTTCCTCAGCATTACCCCTTAAAAGAGGGATAGTAAATATCCGAAATATGGAAGGATCAGCATAATACAACTTTTGATCGTAAAACTGCTTAGTGCCTGACGCAACAGATACTTCATT
The DNA here is from genome assembly GCA_004299085.1 of Chitinophagaceae bacterium. Taxonomy (GTDB): domain Bacteria; phylum Bacteroidota; class Bacteroidia; order Chitinophagales; family Chitinophagaceae; genus FW021-bin31. The sequence continues at coordinate 2,201 of SCQV01000512.1, forward strand.
GTACACAGAAACATAATGGCTCATTTGCACTATTCTGACCGTACTTGTAATTCCGGGAAAATTGTTTTTAAGGATAGGGCCCAGTTGCCACGGTGAAGTCGCATCGCTCTGCTTGTCTGTAGCATGTAATTTCTCAGTGACGAGGAAGATGTTCTTTGCCCTCTTATTAAATCTATCGTAACTGAATTCGTATTGAATATACATCAGGATAAGAATACAGGCTGTCAATCCCACTGCCAATCCCGATATATTGATGAAGCTAAACAGTTTCTGCCTCATCAGGATACGCATTGCAGTTTTAAAATAATGTTTGAGCATCTTTATTGATTTAATTATTTCTGACCTGCCTGCCGGCAAAGGCAGGTTTTTTGATGTCTGATTGGGTCTTGTGTTTACCAATTACAACTACTACTTATTGCATACTATTCACTATTCATTGCCGTTTAGATAAGAGATTTAAGATTGTTGATTAATCCTGCCCGTCCGGTCAGGTGGGGGTTTTTGATTTTTGAAGTGGCGCCAGATCATAAATCTGTAATCGTTAATCAGAGTTCATAAATCAAAAAATCTCAAAACATTGCTAACTAAACGACATTGATTCACCATTGACCATTCACC
>SCQV01000513.1 GCA_004299085.1 Chitinophagaceae bacterium
AACGGTTATAACGGCTGCCACCGAATGTATCCAGACATTATGTTCTGTCAAAAAAAACCTTTTCAATCCGGCAAATGCATAACCAAAGCTGCGAATACGGGCTTTGAAGGAAAACTTATGGCTATCTTTCATTGAGTTAAAATATATATTAAGGTATCCCGAAAAACCATCTTTAGCTTAATGGGCTTCGGTGTGCCACCGGGGCGTGGTAAATATAGAACAAAAAACAAATACCCAAGCAGATGAAAGAACCACATAATAGTTCTGCGCCTGTAGAGGCGGCTCAGGTTGAAGTTATCATATCCATAGTAATGAAATAGCCATATCAATAATCTTATCTTCTTTTTTTAACTTGATATTCAACTTCCTCATCCACAAAATCATTCACTTTAGGCTTCAAGAATGATAACTGAATGACCAATGCAACTAACACAATCACCGCCAGGAATGCAAAATCCCTTCCCAAGTGCCCGGCGTCGGTTGCTTTGCCTAACAAATCCGTTACAAAAGCACCCGAAAACACACCTATCATATTCATAATACCATAAGCTGTCGCCCGATATTTAGCAGAAACAAACTGACAAAGAATCGGCATGTTATTCCCATCAAACAAGCCGAAGCCAAACCCAAAACAAATGCCGGCCGATACAAGATCAAAAAGTGAATGACCAAAACCCAGGAAAATCAATGCAGGAATGGTTAAGCCTACGCCTATGGCGCTGGTATAAACCCTACCTCTGATGTTCTTTAACACCCACTTATCAGAAATAATTCCACCGATAATTACTCCTGCTAATGAAGCTGCAGCAATAGTAATGGTTGCCAACGGACCTGCTTTAGACATAGGCATATTCAGATGAGATGAAAATAAAGTAGGCAACCAGTTTTTAGTAGCCCAACCCGGCACGCTGGGTACTGCAAAATAGAACAGAATGATCCAATAAGCGATATTAGAAAACAACACTGCAAAACCTTTCAAAAACAAAGGCCGTTTTCCTTTACCCGATAATGCCTTTTGGTCATGGACTTTCCTCTCTCTCAAAAAAATAATAAGAATGATAGCATAACCAATGCCAATCACTCCGAAAGAATGAAAAGTAAAATGCCAGGAATATGCTGCCGCTACGGTACCTCCAAAACCACCTAAAGCCGAACCTATATAAAGCCCTGTCATGTGAATACCAATGGCCAATGAACGTGTTTTCTTTTTATGAAAATCGGCAATCAAGGCAAGCCCGGCAGGAAGATATAATGCTTCACTTATTCCCATGATTGCTCTTAACCAATATAGCTGACAATAGGTGGTTGCAAAACCCATCCCAAAAGTCACGCCCGACCATACCAGTAAACTAATAACGATAAGCCATTTTCTGTTTACCTTATCTCCGATAATACCTGCTACCGGACTCATGAATCCATAAATCCACAAAAAAATCCCCATCAGAAAACCAAACTCGGTAGCAGAATGTAGTTCGTGAATATCTATGGACATAGCATGCTGCATGGTAGCAAACATCTGTCTATCTAAATAATTCAGTAATCCTACGCCCCACAACAAACCAACCAACACCCATGGATATATTTTTTTGTAGGTCATGCTTCAATATCTTCAAATCTTTTAATAGTCGCCATAATAAAATGTTTAATGAATTATATATTTATGTTCCAGATATCGGGTTTCAAGTCCAAAGCATGAAACCACTCTGAAACAAATATACCAACCATTAAGGCTTACCCTTCCCCAGAATGATATCCGGTGTCCTCACTCCTGCTTTTATTTCCCCGCAAGGGATAATAATATCATTATTCCATTTTATCGCTGTAGTGGTTACTTGTCCCGAGAATGGAATAGAATCCGTTTTTATCCATCTATCGGAATGAGTATTATATAATAAAACATTCCCATTATACCCTGGATGTGATTTCTGTAAAGCATTTTTTTCTGCGATAAGCAACTTCTTTTTATCGGGATCTTTTTCCTTTGCTAATTTCATCAATAATATCTCGGTGGCATGGAAAGTTTTTCCTTCATCACCGCTAAACACAAGTAAATCACTATCTCCCCATGAAATTCCCGTGTGTGCAGATAAGGCATAAGGCAGGGACGCCTTTTGTGACCATTGTTTTGTCCTTAGATCAAATTGATATACCTCATTATACAAATCGCTGATAGAATCTTTAATCTCTCTTCTTCCACCCACTAAATAAATACAGGTATCATGGCCATTGCTTTGAACGTATAAGACTGAATGGGATACTGGCTTGGGTAATTCAGGTAAAGTTCGCCAGCCGGCTGTCCAATCATCAAGGTTAAGCACGTAAAATTGATTGGAAACACCTTCAGTATTCAATCCTCCGGCAAAATAAACCTCGTCTTTATTCACGGCAACTGCCCCATCAGTATATGGCCTCGGTAAATCAGGCAAATAAGATATTTCGGGTTTACGGGTAGATTCATTCCAGTTAATCAACAATACTTTGCTGAGGGGGCCACTTTCATTTTCGCCTCCAGCGGCAACAATTCCCTTGCTGGTACTACAATTAGCGCTGTAAGCTAAATTATACGGCAATTTCCAATGCTCTTTAATATTCACTAAAGAGTCCCCTTGCCTCCTATAAAAATAGATATTATTGTAATACTCTTTTTCCCCTCCTTCCCATGGCATTCCATCGGGAAAATTTGCCCCCCCTCCAATGATAAGTACATTATTACTTATCCCTGCAATTGGACCCGCAAGCCCTAATGAAGGTTGTCCATTTGAATTACCGGGAATATTACCGGCTATGCTCCAATTAAACTTCAGGTTGCCGGAAGATATATTTTTCATAGTTGAATTACAAGATGTAGTCATAAAAAATAAAAGAAGGAATATATTAACATAGTTGATCTTCATAAAACTGATTTACTTTTCTTTACTTTACGTTATTGAGATTAAGCCTCTATAACCTTATAACGGTAGGTCTTTTCTCTAAGTTATCGGAACTTTCCCAAGAGTAAATTAGCTTCGTAATTTTTTCATAATTAATTACTTTGTTAATATCCTTTACTAAAATTAATTTTATTTTTCAACGGCTGCCCCTTTTTATAGCTCTTCAGATTCTCGATGAATAATTCCACAATTCCATCATATTCTGTTAGTTGACCGCCTCCCGAATGTTGGCTTAGAATTGTATTTGGACATTCCCATAATGGATTGTCTATAGGCAAGGGTTCAGGTATTGTTACATCCAGTACAGCACCGCCAATTGTACCGTTTACCAGTGCCTCGACCAGATAGTCTTGGTCGGCAATTAGATCCCCTCTCCCTACATTACAAAACAGTGCGGTCTGCTTCATCCGGTTGATCATGGTATTAGTAAATAAGCCTTTAGTTTCGTCTGTTCCAGGAAGGCAACCGATAATAATATCTGCCCAAGGGATTTTTTCTTCTAATTCTTCTCGGGATCTCAGGGTGGCATCCGAAGCGGTTCTCCCAAAAAAAATATGTTCGGATGAGAAGCCGGAAAGGATTTTAGCAATACGTCTGCCAATGCTTCCTGTACCAAGAATAATCACCTTTTTAAAATTCAACACTTGCAATTCCCTTCTTATTGGGTACCCCACCCAAGTCTTTTTTTCTTTCAACACTCCGAAAGTGTCCATTTTACGGTAAAGGGCCAAAATGCCGGCAATCATAGTCTCAGCACAAGGTTGGGAATAATAATCTTGCATATTGGTAACGATAGCTTGAAGATGAATTCCACTGTAGTCCCCAAAACCGGTAGAATAAAGCTGAATCCATTTTGCTCTTACAGCCTCTTTCATCCAGTCAGGCTTTGGGTTACCAAACACAATCTCAGCTTCCCGTAGATGACGAAGGCAAGACTCATCTGTCCCCAGTTCATCTCTGAAATAAAGGTCTTCTTCCTCGGAATGTTGTTTTAAAAAAGACTTTTCCTTTTCCTGTAAAGGAGTATCAATGTAAATAGTCATATTTATTAAGCAATTGTGTGTTGAAGCATTTGAATAATAATGGGTAAACAAATGTTAAAATAGCCCTAATGATTACCGCATTAGCCCACGACAGAAAAGGCAAAACCAATAATGTCCTATAAAGTCTTCTCCCAAGGGGAAACGCCACTTTAAGTTCTCTTACTGTCATATAACTATTATAATCTATTTTGAAAAAGGCTATGAATAAGTACTTATCAGTATTCACAACCTTTGATTACCTCTATTGTATGATCATCTACCCAGTCCCAATCAATCTCTACCCCAAGCCCAGGCCCATCAGGACAATACTGACAGCCATCTTCTTTTATTTGTAACGGATTATCCTTTAAACCAAACCGGAACATTGAGTGATGAGATTCCAGAAAGCGGGACATACGGGTAGCACAAGCTACATGCAGATTCGCAACATCCAGCAAAGGTGAAGAAGCGGTATGTATCTCCAAAGCCACTCCCATCATTTCACACATACCCAGAGCTTTCATGATGCCTGTAATACCCCCTTTATGATGAACATCGCCACGCACCATATCTACTATACCAGAATTAAGATAATGTGCCAATTCAAAAAGTCCAACAGTCTCGGCTGCCAGAACTGGAGTTTTAATCTCACTGCACAATTTTTTTAATTGTAAGGTATAGGTATCGAAGAAGGGTTCTTCAAACCATTCATATTTCAATTCATCCAATTCACCGCCTATTTTCAGGGCATCTTCAAAAGTAAGCGTAGCAGAAGAATCCAGCATAAGTGGGAATCCGTCTCCGGCGATTTCACGGGCTTTCTGTAACCGGGGAATATCAAACTCTGAACCTCCAGAAAGCTGCAGCTTTATACCGTGGAATCCTTGCTCTATCTTCATTTTCACCTGTTGAGCTACTTCTTCCGGTGCAATAATCGTTTGAGGTGGGCAGGTAGCATAAACCGGTACTTTGCTCCGATACCTCCCTAGCAAATCAACAATTGGTAATCCGGTGACTTTCCCTTTAATATCCCATAAAGCCACATCCAAATCACTCCAGATTGTTTCGCGTATATTGTACAAATGACGGTGCTTATTTCGAATATTTTGCCAGATTTCTTCATGATGCAATGGATTTTTTCCTACCAGCTCATGATAAAATACATCATGTATCATGTAAGCAGATCCTCTACCTTGGCCCAAAGGGCAGTAGCCCATTGTATAACCCTCAATACCTTCATCCGTATGAAGCGTTGTTAAGGGGAACTCCCAAAAAGGTACGTGACCAAATGGGATCGGGTGAGGATGAAACCATTGTTCTGCACTGATACGGATCCGATGAGTGGTTATTTCTGTAATTTTCATTCCTGAAAATTTTGATCATTAATTATAAAACATATAGAATTAGGTATTTAAAGCTCGTAGCCTTGATATAGTTGTTCTTTCTTTGTCTTAAAACAAAGAAAGAAGCAAAGAAAATTCAAGACTGACGAAAAATGACTAAAATTTGCTCAATTCCGCTACGGAAAATAATGCTCCGATTGGCTTTTAATCCCATAATAAGCCTTTGTGATACTCAACATTCACCTAAATCCAATCTTATTTTCCGTTTAACGCTCCATTTTGCAAATTTC
>SCQV01000514.1 GCA_004299085.1 Chitinophagaceae bacterium
CTTCTTTCTCATTATCAAAAACAAGCAGTCTGGAATCAGCCGGTCCAAGATCTAAGGCTATATTATTTCCGCCTGAGTTCACCATGTAACGTTCACCGCTTGCAATATCCCAGACCCAACCTTGTTTCCCCGATGATATTTCCTTTGCCGGGGAAATGTTGATTTTATATCCTTCATTCCTATTTGAATTAATGAAAAAAAGGACAGTCGCGTTCTTTAGTGAATACCGCACCTGAGAGATAAACTGATTAGGCTTATCAATGTGCACATAGGGAATCAAGCTATACTTTTGCTGAATTTCTTTATACCATTGCAAAAAATCATTATCCGCCGGTTTATTCAGGAGGATAAATCGTTCCGGAAAGCTTTTCATTTTTTTCACCCAGCTTTGTACTTCCAGATCTCTTTGTTGATAATGATGGTAGCCGGGAGATTTTTCAGGATAAACCTCCATACAAAACACACGGCCTCCGGCTAAAACAAAATTAAATAACTTTTGAGCTGTTTCCTGTTCCAGACTTGACACTTTTATAAGGAAAATAGTATGGTATTTGCGTGCACCATATTGCAAATAACCATTTTGTATCGTTGCATCCCTTATCACCCCTTCGGAAATATAATCACAACCATCTCCATTCTTATGAATTGATTCCCATATCAGTGTTTGATATTCAGGATAGACCACACTTGGGAAGGGAGTATTCTGAGCGCCATATTGGCTCCATGTATCAGCAATCGCAGGTAAAAGTGCTATATCGGTAAACATATCCCCTTGTTGCAGTAAAGCCGAAAGTCGCGCTTTATAGTCAACGAATTTTCGGAAATACGGCCACCATGGGTTTCGTTCGTTTAGAAATGTACCATACCTGACCCAGCCGGGAAAAGGAGCATCCGCAGGTGAATAGCCAAATCCATGAAATACCGGCTGTGTGGTTCCTGAAATAATACTTTCATCTGAAGCAACTTTACATATCTCAAGGGTCACATTAAATACCGTGTATATATTCGTTAATTGTTCACAACTGATAAGACGTTTAGATTTTAAATGAGCGGCGGAAGAAACATATTTATTGATCATGGTATAAGCTCCCTGAGTATAACCAGCATCGCCCATGTCTTTTCCTACTCCATTTTTAATCCAGGTTTCACATTCCGGAATATCTATATCAAAGCTTCCTTCTAAGGGCAGATAGTCCCGTCCATAAGCCTGCACCCGCGACTTTACTTTATTCTCTTTACACCAGTCAACGTAGGATTTAATAAATCTTTCTTTGAATATCTCAGATATCGTGAGATCGAAATCATACCTTATCCGTTGAATCTTATTATTTAATTCAGCGCTCAAATCAACCCCATAGTCGGGGTTGACCGTACTCCCCATTCTTCCTATCCTGAACAAGATAAAAGGAAGATAAGGCATCAGATCATATCCTCTCCTGTTCTTAAATTCCGATGCCATGTCACTGCACCAATTGGCCCCTTCCAGCTCCATACTATCGGTAAAAAATGAACGCAGATGCTTCGATAACGGACCGATTTGATGTTGAATAGTCTGGGACATGCTGTCCAGATATTTTTTAACAGCATCTTCGTTATAATGGTTTAATGATGGCCCGTTGGCACCTGGAGCGCCATTAATTACTTCCTGAAAACCATGAATGTGCACTAATGCATATATAGCATATTTGCCTTCGGGGATTTTTACTTTAATTACGCCCTTCGGTATTTGATCTGATAGATCTTTTACTTCTCCTATGTCGCTCAATTGCGCCGGGACTAATTGGACAGCTTTCATTTCCATTTCTCTTCCGGGAAAAGGAGAATAAATAAGGGGATCCGCTTCTTTAAAAAGATCAAATAAAGAAACCTCATAATCAAGAGGCCCTTCCAGCTTTTGTACGCCTATAACCATGATTTGTGAGCGCTCTTCTCCCTCCAGATATTCGGCGCCATAGGGCCAGCCAGAACCAACCAACAGATCACAGATAAGGCCCAAAGACTTTGCTTCCGAAAAAGTAAACTGCAACATGTCAATCCATTCGGAGCTAAGCCACCGAATAGAAGGGATTCCCATATCGTCAGCTAATTCGGGGAATTTAATTGGATTAATTTCCACTCCACCAATGCCGGCTTCTTTCAATAAACGTAATTCCCTGGCCAGTTCCTCTTTCCTGACCTTGTCGCCATTCCACCACCAGCGCACGAATGGACGATAAGAGGATGGAGGATCTTTGAAGAGCGAATAAGGATCAGCCTCTTCATTCATGACAGGCAGCAGTGACTTCGTAAAACCAATAGCAGGATTTAATATGGTATAGCCACCCGTAATGATAGATCCAGATATAAGGAAATTCCTTCTATGCATTATAACGCCATTTTATTACATATAAATTCAGAAGTAAAGCGATTACAATTATGTTTCCTACATACCTTCTTCTCCTTTTAAAAAACCATCTCTTTTGTAGCATGCAGCTCCTCCTGAAAAAAACAATTTTTGCAACCGGTTGAATAATCAATTAAATGCCAAACATAATTCAAATAGAAAATTAAAAAATACTCAAACTGTCAATCTCTTTGTACTTTTTGATATTTTATATAAATTCCTCTCTTGCAGGAGTAAAAATATCAATGATGGCGCCCTCTTCCAGGGCAACCACCCCATGGACTTCTTCGGGCTCAACAATATAAGTATCCCCTCTCTTTAGAACTTTCCTGACATCATGGATACTTACCTCAAAAGATCCCGATTCGATAAACGAAACCTGCCGGTGAAAATGGTGGTGGAGCTTTCCAATACCACCTTTCTCAAAACGAACATGAACCAACATAAGATTTTTGTTATAGCTAAGGACTTTCCGCTGAACTCCCTTGTCTATAGTTTTCCATTCTGCATCTGCAGATACAAAAAAAGATCCATTATTACCGATTTCCATTTTTTATTATTTTATTGATGATTAAATTAGTTCTCAAATCTTTTCTTTTACCTATTTTCAATAGGATTCTCAAATAAAAGTTTATACGCTTACTTTGATTTACTAAAGTTTCCAAGATAGGTTCATTCAGTTTATTCACTTCATGCTAAATCATAATAATGTTATAGTTCTTGAAATACTTTCACCGGCATATATTCCTGCAGGTAATTGAAATATAATCTTCGTCTGATTACTGTCAGAATCATAACTACATCCTTCTCCGGTATAATGTCCATTTAAAGATAAAACAATAACACCTCCTTCCTTTGATTCTCCTTCATGAGGATTACTTTTTCTCACAGGGAATCCATTAGCATCCAAAGTAAGGCCTTCCCCATTCTCAGGAGGAGATGAAACTGTCAAAGTTAGCCCTCTATTAATTTGTTTTACCAATAACAAACACGGCTGATTCGTATGAAGTGTAATCTTTTTATCAAGGTTAATTCTTCCCGGGTGATAAAATACTGCCTGGGTAATCTTCTCACCCGGATATTGGATGGCTTGCAGCAATGTATCATTTTGTATAACCCTGACAAAAGGATGGTGATCTATCAAAGAGAGTAATTTCAAGCTAATTCCCGGAAGAACCATATAAGCATAAGATTTATTAATAGGTGCCTTACCGTGGTCTATCCAAAGATTAAATACCTCCTTAGTGATTGGATCAGGATCGCCTTGATTATAAACCAGGGCCCAATTGCCCCTTTGTTTATCATCACTTACATGTACAGCACCTTTTTGCAAAAAGATATAGCCGGTATTGTCATGATAAACCCAGTCAATATCATTGCCATCCATAGCCTGTCCCGCCTGATCAATTGCCTTTCGGCCTCTATTTGTTTTTACAATTATCTTACCATCAACAAGGCTTTGATTCAGGGTAGTGGAAACGTCTGTATTCTTATCACTTTGGATACCGGCACCTAAGCACACCATTCCTTCAGAACTTAGAAACCATGATTTATACGCAGTAAGTCCATCTCTCTTGAAAAGCATAGCAGCCAGGCCATAACTGGAGTCCGACACACCACCCACAAAATTACTTTCGTTGGGCAAGCCCACCCAACCTGATTCAGGGACAGGTCCCTGAACATAGCTCGTTATTCCGGGTATTCGACGCCAATTCCAAACTGGGAAAATATTGTTGTATTCTTTTCCCGTGTGGTAAATATACGTAGCGCCGTCAGCAAGATAGGCTCCCAATAAATTTTCACCCGCACCAGATTCGGTACCCTGAACAATTTTAGAATGCATTCTAACCGAAATATAATAATCCAGAGTCCGCTGAATCATTAGGTCGGATTTCCAAAAATAAATATTTCTGGCTGGCGAAGCCTGGGAAATATTTTTCCCCAGTATATAGTCTATCCGGTTAGAATATAAGGAAGAATATTCAGGGTCTAATTGAGACATTAATTTCAATATTCCTATAACTTGTTTCCCTTTAGTCTCAGGTGAACCGGGTTCCAGTTGTCTCCCACAGGCGCTTATGTCCATTCTCCCATTCCAAACTACCAGACTGAGCCCTTTCAAAAGATAATTTTTCAAAATATCAATCTCGCTTTTATCGTAATGAAAGGGAGTATTTTTTAAAACCCAGGCCCATTGTACCTGTGAAGCAGCAAAGGACATCCCGTAATTTCCAAATTGTTGTTGTATCCCATGTTGATGGAAACTCCAATCGGGCTGAATCCCCTCCTCTCCTCCAACCTTAACCAGGCTTTGTAAAATTTTAATCGCATTTACAATCCTATCCTTAGGGGGGGTAACAAGGTTCGTTTCCATATTTCTTCCATACGTCAACAGTCCTATTTTTAATTGAATACCCGACCTCCAAATTCGGTTCTGTCCGGTCTGCTGGATATAACTTCCTCTCATCAGATTAATGGCTCTTAACAATTCATCATGGGTGAAGTCGCCATCCATTAAGATTAAAATATTACTTAATGATTCAGGCACGCCAATTTCATCCCACCACCAATTTTGGTTTACAAAATTATGATGTAACCAATAATCAAGAGACAGATGAAGTGCTTTTTCAACACGTTTATCTTTATAAAGAGGAGAGTTCACATTACCATAGGCATTCGCAAAATTCGAAACATAATTCAGGTGCTGGATTGAAGGCCACGCCGAAAAACGGGTGCTCTGATAGTCAATACCCTTCCAGCTTCCATCGGGTTGCATTGTCTGAACCCACTTCAAAATGCTATCAGGATTTGGGAAGCTTTGGGTTAAAATTGTTCGTATCCGGCTCAATATTACTGCCACATTCGAAGAGTCAACAGTTTGTGCTTTTGCTGATGGAATATGAGAATACACCAAAATCGCCAAACAAAAAATGAGATAAAATAATTTTCGCATTGATATCTTTTTTTGATTTATATAAAAAATCAGGACTATTACCTATTAAAACGTCTTAAAACAATCTCATCTATTCATAGGATATCGCTCCCTATTAAAAATCCCTGTATTGATCTTTTTCTAAGCCAATATTATCAAAGGGAATTCTTTTGAAACCTTTAAGTATTTTATAGACAACCGAATTATCTTTCAATTGAAAATCCTGACGTTCTATATTCACAAATCCAGGATCCTTATCAGTTACGAAATTGTGGAGCGAATCAAATTGAGCATAGGAGGACGTCAGCCGCAAGGTTACCGGGCAATCATACACCACATTCCATTCCATGACATTTCCAGAAGGGCGCATTCCAGCATAAGTTTTGCCATCAGGAAGAAGATCAAGGAAATGTTTCAACTTAGGATACTCCATACTGTAAGGCAGCTTATAAATATTTACCGTATTTGTAAGGCGTTCCCTATAAAGCCCGTCAGGCCCAAAGTAAGCCTGCACTGCATCTTTTGCAAAATCATACCACTCAGATTTCAGATGAACAGCAGGGCCGTAAGAAGAAATAAAGATATTATTTTTAACAATATTATCAGAGCCTGAGTTGCTATATACGGTCCCGTAAGTACCCACTTTATAAAATACATTTCCAAACACAGTCGTACCACATGCTCCATCATCAAGATACACGCCCATGACTAAACGATCTTCTTTGCCAATATGATGAAAGTAATTGTATCGAACGATGTTTCCACGATCACTCGGATCTCCTCCAATATAAAACGGAGAGATA
>SCQV01000515.1 GCA_004299085.1 Chitinophagaceae bacterium
AGATCTGGTTAAAGCAGATCAAAAAGATTGAATCCTTGAGAAAATTTACATTCTTTTATCGAAAGGCAGCCTGACGAGGTGGTACAGCCTATGCGAACTATTCCATAGCTTGTACAACGATATACTTAGCTTATTGATTATGATAGCTATGTGCCCGGGACTGGATTCGAACCAGCACACCCTTGCGAGCGCTGCGACCTGAACACAGTGCGTCTACCAATTTCGCCACCCGGGCATTCAGGATTTTATACCTAAAAATATAAAGAACTTTCCTGTAATCTGAGTCCACCCTTCTTCTGTAAATTAAGGCGTGCAAAGATAGAAGGTTTGAATAAAATGACAAAGAGGTTTTTATTTTTCGAGCTTTTCTCTCAACTTTTCCGGCATTGAAATAACCTTCCGCGTTGTATAGTTGAAGCATAGCATAGTCGTTTGCGCTTCGGCTATCAGTATATTTTTATCCTCACGTTGGCATGTAATCTTATAGAACAAGGCAAATCCGCGTGAGCTTAACTCTCCTGCTGCTATCTGAATTTGCAAAACATCGCCCTGAAACCCTTCCCCTTTATAAACAATAGCCACATCCGCCATGATAAGGCCGGCGCCTCCGGCATCCAATTCGCTGAATCCAAAGTTTTGCAGATATTGCAATCTCGCTTCATGCAGAATAGAAAGCAGGGAATCGTTTCCCAAATGCCCGCCATAATTAATGTCTGTAATCCGCACCTGCATGGATGTAGAAAAAGAGAAATTTCCCGGCATATTAATCCGAATTGTTGCCATAGGTAGTTATCTTTTTTCTTCCAAAAGGTTTTTCAACTTATCAAAAGCTTTGGCGCGATGACTGTACTTATTCTTTTCTTCCAAACCCATTTCTGCAAAAGTTTTATCGCTGCCATCAGGTATAAAAACCGGATCATAGCCAAAACCGTTATTCCCTTGTGAGGAAAGTGTGATAACTCCCTTACAAATTCCTTTAAACTGATACTCTTTTCCTTCTAACAATAATGAGATCACTGTTTTGAACTGCGCTTCCCGATGGATGATCCCATCCATATTCTGAAGCAGCAACTTAATATTGTCAGATGCGGATTTTTGAGGCCCGGCATATCTGGCAGAATGCACACCGGGAGCGCCATGAAGGACAATCACCTCCAGTCCGGTATCTTCCCCAAAACAATCTTTTCCCGTAAGGCCGTAAATAACAGATGATTTTTCTCTTGCATTAGCTTCAATAGTATCATGCGGCTCCGGGATATCATCATGCAAACCGGCTTCATCTAAGCTGATGATATGGATATTCTCTCCCAATAATGAGCGAATCTCAACTACTTTGTTAGGATTATGAGTGGCAAAAATTAATTCTTTCATTTTAAAAATATATTCAGGCCATTAAAAGATTTTTTAACGCGTCCCAGAAAGGTACTTTTAATGGTGGGTCTTTATGCATGTCCGTTAACGCATCAGCATATAAAAAATAAATGCCATTTTCTTCCCATGCTTTATTTTTATCGTGGCCTTTTGTCAATTCATTCAGCGCTTTTCCAAACAAAATGACCTTCACAGGAGAGAACTTTTGAAAAAGTGTTTGAATATCCACCTCTTTTAAATGTACCATGTTTACCAAAGCTATATCGTCTAAAGTGAACTTGCAGGCATTCAGCAGCTTCAAAAGCATACTAAAGACATCCTCCTTCAAATAAGCTGCTTCCGGATTATGAATTAACAAAAGCCATCGTTGCTTATTATTCCCCAAGGCAGGAATATTTATATCCTCATCTAAAGGTGTGCCTGCAGGTGCACTACCTTTCTCTATTAAGGGCTGCCGGTATATTCCGGCTATCAAAAACGGATCTAAACTTACTTCTTTTAAGCTCACGGGAAATGATTTTATCTAAAATAAATTTTAAATGTGGTAAATTTGTTTAATTTGCAATATTAAGCAAAGTAAAAAAACAGCGGAAATCAAAGAAATAATTTAAAGATGTCAGATACATTGGTTGCAGAAAAAAAGCCGGTTGCCGGCAACATACATGGAATTGAAAGCTGGCCTGTTCAAAGGACTGGGAAAAGCCGGTTAAAGGAAACGAATTTCAGTCATTTACCTTTCGGGCATGTGTTTTCGGATCACATGCTGGTGGCAGATTATGCAGATGGCGCCTGGCGCGAGGTGGGGATTGTGCCTTTCGGCGCTATCACCCTGTCGCCCGCTAACCTTACCTTACATTATGGGCAATCCATTTTTGAAGGTATTAAAGCTTATAAAAACCAGCAGGGAGAAGCAGCCATATTCCGCCCCGATAAAAATTTCGACCGTTTTTTGAAGTCGGCCAAACGCATGGCTATGCCTTCGGTTCCGAGAGAAATATTCCTTGATGGCATGATGCAGTTAGTGGCCCTGGATAAAGACTGGATACCCACTGAGGAAGGGAGTTCCCTGTATATCCGGCCCCTAATGTTCGCCACCGATGATCTCATTGGTGTAAAACCGGGGAAAAAATATAAATTCATCCTGTTCACTTCTCCTACCGGACCGTATTATAATAAGCCCTTGAAATTATATGTGGAAGATTATTATGTAAGGGCCTGTGAAGGAGGAGTAGGTGCGGCCAAAACTGCCGGCAATTATGCCGCCAGTCTCTACCCTACTGAAGAAGTTATCAGAAAAGGATTCGACCAGATTTTATGGACGGATGCCAAAGAGCATCAATATTTGCAGGAATGCGGAACGATGAACCTGTTTGTGGTCATAAACGGTAAAGTGCTTACTGCCGGGCTGGATAAAGGCACTATCCTGGATGGAGTGACCCGCGACAGCGTTATTCAGATATTGAGAGGGCAAGGGATTGACGTTGAAGAGAGACTTGTTTCAATAGCTGAATTGATTTCAGCCCACCAGGACGGTTCTCTCCAGGAAGTATTTGGTTCCGGTACGGCTGCCAATATTATTTTTATCAGTGACATGCAATATCATGGACAAAATATTGCGCTGAAGCCTCACAAACAATGGGAAATAGCGCCTATGCTGCTGAAGGAATTGAATGATCTGCATTATGGCAGGATAGAAGATACGAGAGAGTGGATGTGGCGGGTTTAAATTTTGAAAAGTAATACAGGTGATAAATTCTTCCACATAATCTTTAAGGGAAGCCTTAAATGATGTTGAGGAGAGGGTTTGGCCGGTGTGTTCAGTCAAGGATGGAACGCGCCGGTTTTTTTTATTCGTGAATTTATATTTTCCAATTTACAAATTTTCTATACCTTTGCACCCCATTAAAATCAATTTAAACATTATCAAGGTAAAAACAGAATGCCTACCATTCAACAATTAGTAAGAAACGGAAGAACCATTATCCGTGCCAAATCGAAAAGCCGCGCACTGGACACCTGTCCTCAACGCCGTGGCGTTTGTACCCGTGTATATACTACTACCCCTAAAAAGCCTAACTCTGCTTTAAGGAAAGTCGCAAAAGTCCGCCTGACCAATAAGGTGGAAGTGATTGCTTATATCCCCGGCGAAGGACATAACCTGCAGGAACACTCCATCGTATTAGTTCGTGGGGGTCGTGTGAAAGACCTTCCCGGTGTACGTTATCATATTGTACGTGGCGCCCTGGATACAGCCGGTGTAAAAGACCGCAAGCAGGGACGTTCTAAATATGGCACCAAACGTGAAAAACAATCCGCTAAAAAATAATTCGTAATTAACTATGAGAAAGCAAGCTGCTAAAAAGATACCCTTAGCGCCGGATCCAAAATTCAGCGATCCTATGGTAACCCGTTTCGTGAACAATGTGATGGAAAAGGGTAAAAAAAGTATCGCTTACCATATCTTTTATGATGCGGTAGAAAAAGTATCCAAAGCTACCGGAGAGAACGGCTATGAAGTTTGGAAAAGAGCTTTGTCTAATGTAACTCCTATGGTGGAGGTGCGCAGCCGTCGTATAGGTGGCGCTACTTTTCAGATTCCTACAGAAGTCCGTGCCGACCGTAAAATTTCTCTCAGCATGAAATGGCTGGTCCGTTATGCAGCAGAAAGGAACGGCAAAAGCATGGCGGAAAAATTAGCGAATGAAATTGTGGCCGCCAGCAAAGGCGAAGGTGCTGCATTTAAAAAGAAAGAAGACACTCACCGAATGGCAGAAGCCAATAAAGCATTTTCCCATTTCAGGGTATAACAAGTTACTACTATGTCAGATCTTAAATTTCAAAGAAATTTTGGTATAGCCGCTCATATTGATGCCGGTAAAACAACTACTACAGAAAGGATTTTATATTACACCGGTGTTTCTCATAAAATAGGAGAAGTGCATGACGGCGCTGCTGCCATGGACTGGATGGCTCAGGAGAAAGAAAGAGGAATTACCATCACTTCTGCTGCAACCACTTGCTTCTGGAAATTCCCCACCCATCAGGGGGAACCGGTACCGGAATCTCAACAATATAAATTTAATATCATTGATACGCCGGGCCACGTGGACTTTACTATTGAAGTGGAACGCTCCATGCGCGTGTTGGATGGCTTAGTGGCGTTGTTTTCTGCTGTAGATGGAGTAGAACCCCAATCTGAAACCGTATGGCGCCAAGCAAACCGTTATAAGGTTCCCCGCCTGGGATTTGTAAATAAGATGGACCGTGCAGGAGCCGATTTCCTGAATGTGGTAAAACAGGTGAAAGAAATGCTGGGCGCTAAAGCTGTTCCATTACAGTTACCCATCGGCGCTGAAGATAATTTCCGTGGCGTAGTAGATTTGATAGCTCATAAAGCTATTATCTGGGATGATGCTTCCCAGGGAATGAAATATGAAGAAATTCCGATTCCTGCCGAAATGGAGGAGGATGTACAATATTGGCGCAGTCAACTGATTGAATCAGTAGCGGAATATGATGATACATTGATGGAGAAGTTTTTTGAAAATCCTGACACCATCTCTGAGGACGAAATTCATGTGGCGCTTCGCAAAGCTACCATTGACATGAGCATTGTACCCATGATTTGTGGTTCTTCCTTTAAAAACAAGGGAGTGCAGGCTATGCTGGATTGTGTGGTGAGATACTTACCCAGTCCAACAGATGTGGAAGCCATTAAAGGAACCAATCCTGAAACCGGTGAACCTGATGAACGCCATCCGAACACCAAGGAGCCTTTCGCCGCGTTGGCATTTAAAATCATGACAGACCCTTTTGTAGGGCGTTTGGCATTTTTCCGTTGTTATTCTGGCCATCTGGATGCCGGTTCTTATGTGCTGAATACACGTTCAGGCAAGAAAGAACGCATCAGCCGCATTCTTCAGATGCATGCCAACAAGCAAAATCCGATAGATTTTATTGAAGCAGGTGATATTGGCGCCGCCGTGGGTTTTAAGGAAATAAAAACCGGTGATACGCTTTGTGATGAAGATCATCCGATTGTTCTGGA
>SCQV01000516.1 GCA_004299085.1 Chitinophagaceae bacterium
CCCCGATACTTTGGTGGATGTTTCCAATGGCCGTTTAAGAAAAAGAACCATTCATCCTGATGGTACGATGACTTATGACTGGTTCGTGAATGATCCTATTAACAATTATGATGTGGCGGTGAATGCGGGAAAGTATGTTCATTTTATGGAGATGTATAATGGATTAAAAGGACCCTTAACGTTGGATTATTATGTGATGCCGTATCATTTGGAGCAGGCAGAAAGGCAGTTTCAACAGGCCAAGTCCATGTTGAAATGTTACGAATACTGGTTCGGGCCTTATCCCTGGTATAAAGACGGATATAAGTTGGTGGAAGATCCTTATCTGGGTATGGAGCATCAAAGCTGTATTGCTTATGGTAATCATTATGAAGACGGTTACCTGGGGCGTGATCTTTCCCATACGGGGTGGGGGCTTAAATGGGATTTTATTATTATACATGAAAGCGCCCATGAGTGGTTTGGCAACAGCATTACTGCCAAAGACATCGCCGATATGTGGGTGCATGAAAGCTTTGCCAATTATGCGGAAAGCCTTTATACGGAATTTTTATTCGGGAAAAAAGCAGGAGAAGAATATTGCGCAGGGACAAGGAAAAATGTGTTGAATGACAAACCCATTGTTGGTTATTATGGCGTGAATGATGAAGGCTCCGGCGATATGTATTACAAAGGTGGTAATATGTTGCTGGCTATCCGTACCATCATCAATAGTGACGAGAAATTTCGTGATATTTTACACGGATTAAATGCTACTTTCTATCATCAGACGGTAACGGGAAAACAAATTGAAGATTATATCAGTAAAGCATCCGGCATTGATTTCAGCAAAGTATTTCAGCAATACCTGACCACTACGATGATACCGGAATTCGATTACTATATTAAAGGCCATGAATT
Organism: Chitinophagaceae bacterium; assembly: GCA_004299085.1. Classification (GTDB taxonomy): domain Bacteria; phylum Bacteroidota; class Bacteroidia; order Chitinophagales; family Chitinophagaceae; genus FW021-bin31. The sequence continues at coordinate 901 of SCQV01000516.1, forward strand.
GCATTATCGCTGGTCTAATGTAGTGACTGACTTTAATATGCCTTTAAAAGTCACTTTAGAAAGAGATAAATTTTCATTTATTTATCCCACTGAAGAATGGAAGGCCGTAAAGATTAGTTCTGAGCCTGCCAATCAGTTTAAAGTAGATAATCATTTTTATGTGAATGTAAAAAGTGTAAAATCGTAAAGAATATCCATTATTGAAGGCTTTTATGAATGATAAGCCGACCAACTACTGCAATATTGACTAAAAAAATCCTTACCTTTATGCATAAAAGCCCAAACGGAGTCATTATGAATACTGAGGAGTTAAAGATTAATTTAATTAACCAGATAACCCATTTGGAAGATAAAGCCAGACTGGAAGAAATAATGCAATTAATTCAATTTCAAGCAGAGGAAGGTATATTTGCAACTACAGTCGAAGATAAAAAAACGATTCAGGAAGCAAGAAACCAAATAGCTAACGGAGATTTTTCTACCGATGATGAAATACGAAAAGAAATTCGTCAATGGTTAAGAAAGTAATCTGGTCTTCAAGAGCAAAAAGCGACTTAAAAGAAATCCTTAAATATTGGATAAAGAGGAATAAATCTATAACGTATAGCTTAAAGCTAAATGCACTTATTGAAGAACAGCTTGACTTGATCACCAAATTCCCTACTGTGGGGAGAAAAACAGATGTACCCAACGTTTATGTAAAAATCATAAAAGATTATTTGCTTTATTATGAAAGAGAAGCAGATAGCTTGCACGTGCTCACCATCAGAGACAGCAGAAGAAATCCTAAGGACTTCAAGATAAAATAATCTTCAAAAATGTTATTTAAAAATTATTGCCGGTATCTGAAATAATTCTTTATCGTATTATGCATTCAAACACATTCTGCATCTTTTCCTGTCTGAATCCAATATTCAGGTAAAATCTTTTTGTGGCTTCCCGCTTTACGTTACTTCTCACGTGCAGCTTATTGCTTCCATTTTTTTTACACCATATCCTTGCTTTTTCTATCAGCTTTTCTCCTATCCCTTTCCTCCTAAATTTTTCGTCAACAACCAATCCACCTATTTCACAAAAAACACCGGATTCCACTCTGATTGTTTTAAAAACATGTATCCAAGCGATAACATCCTTGTCTGAAACAGTCACATATACTACATCCTGCTCCGAATGTTTCAATAGTCTCAGATATTTTTCCGTGTCTTCTTTTGTGGCCGGATAACCCAGTTGATTAGAAAGTCCTGAAATAGCAGTTGCGTCTGAAATCAATGCGGTGCGGATGATTATTTCATTCATATAAATATTGTTTAATGCCTATCCGTAATAATACTAAGGAGTGAATTAGTCATAGTGGTGATCTAACCCCATGCGATACAGATTCAAACCAGCCCTCGAAAAACCACCTTTTCATGTTCTTGTTTATTATTTAATCCTGTGTCACTTTTCGCTTGACCGAAAAGTAACCATCTCGTCTAAGCCGAGACAGAAAAGGTCAAGAAAAATCAAAGCTTCCACCCACATAACCTACGCACGGCGCGCTGATTTTTCGGGCCAGCGCTCCCTTGATCTCGTTTCATAAAACGATCTCAATTCGAAATCCAAATCATGCTTTACCTTTCCCAATAAATTTCTTTTGCACAATAGCAGATAATCATTTATTATTTACTCTAAATCTTTTTGATGTATTTTTGAAATACTGAAACACAAATGTTTATTGAAGTTATCAAAAAACAATCACCTTTTTATTTTGAAGGACTACCCTTTAGTGAAACTTAGTGCCTGGTGGCTGAATGGGTAAAGCTTATAATAGCCCCATTTTCTAAATACACAGACGCATGATGAACTTTAAGAACAAAACAATTTTTATTACCGGCGCTTCGCGTGGCATTGGCAAGGCTATTGGCCTACGATTGGCAAAAGAGGGCGCTAATATTGTAATCGCCGCAAAATCCATAGAGGAAAATCCAAAATTGGGCGGAACTATTTTTAGCGCTGCAAAAGAAATGGAAACGGCCGGTGGGAGGGCGCTGCCTGTTCAATGTGATATTCGTTTTACTGAACAAATTGAGAATGCAGTGCAGCAGACTATCGCACATTTTGGAGGAATTGATACGCTCATCAACAATGCTTCGGCTATCGCGTTAACTTCTGTAGAAACCACCACTTCTAAAGCATTTGACCTGATGCATGATATCAATGTGCGCGGAACATTTTTTGTTAGTAAAGCCTGTATCCCTTATTTAAAGAAATCAGAGAATCCACACATTTTAAATCTGAGCCCGCCTGTTAATTTAGATAAGAAATGGTTTGGCTCTCATGTAGCCTATACCATGAGCAAATACAATATGAGCATGATAGCGATGGGGTTGGCAGAAGAATTAAAGCCCTTTAAAATCGCCTGCAATTGTCTTTGGCCGCGGACAACCATTGCTACCGCCGCTGTTCGTAATTTGTTAGGCGGGCAAAAACTAATTGAAAGAAGCCGGACTCCTGAAATTCTTGCCGACAGCGCTTATTTTATTTTGAAAAGATTATCTGTTGCATATACCGGCCACTGTTTTATTGATGAAGAAGTGTTGGCTCAGGAAGGAATAACAGACCTTTCAAAATATGCCGTAGTTCCGGGAAATGATCTATTCCCTGATCTTTTTTTGTGATTGGCTTCAGTTAAAAAAACTTCAACAAAAAACAATCAAACTATTAAACAATGGAACAATAGAACCTTAAAACAATATCTTACTTTTGCCCACTCATGACATCATCTGCCAGACAAATCATTGTGTTAGCCGGCAAAGAGCTGAAGCTGGAATGGCGTCAGAAATACGCGCTTTATGGTATTTTGCTGTATATCATTTCCACCATTTTTGTCATATACATGGCCATACATACGCCCGAATCGCATGTGTGGAATGCCCTGTTCTGGATTGTACAGCTTTTTATAACGGTCAATGCAGTAGCCAGAAGCTTTTTACAGGAAAGCCAGGGAAGAATGCTTTATTTTTATTCATTAGCAGGGCCGAGAGAGTTTATTATTGCCAAGCTGATTTATAACGTGATTTTGATGTGTGTGCTGAGTATTATAAGCCTATTGCTATATATTATTTTATTGGGAAATCCGCTAATCAACGGACTCTTTTACACCGGCATGGTTTGCCTCGGCGGTATCAGCCTGTCGCTGGTTTTTACCATGCTATCTGCCATTGCGGCAAGGGCCGGTCAAAATGCTGCACTGATGGCTATTATGGGTTTCCCTTTAGTCATCCCCATTATAATCATTCTGGTTAACGTTTCTAAAACGGCGTTTATAGATGTGTATCAGCCGGGGCTTGGGAAAATGATATGGATGCTGGCAGGACTGGATATCCTGGTTATCGCCTTATCCCTGATTTTATTTCCTTTTCTGTGGAAAAGCTGAGTGGAGGCTTTCCGGGATAGAAAAGGATTCAATCTTTAAAAGAGATAATGATTATCCGTTTAAGTACAGGAACATCTTTTGAATAATGAACATTGAACAAGGAATGATGAA
>SCQV01000517.1 GCA_004299085.1 Chitinophagaceae bacterium
TTTGCCTGATGGCATTTAAAGGAGAGCGCCTTTCTTCTTTTGTGGAAAATATTCCTGACTTTTCTTTTGCCGGATATGAAAGAAATGAACAATCCATACCCTTGGTACCGGTAAAAGAAACAGTAGATACCGCATCAGGAGATGATGGACAAAGGATCCAAAATGCGATTGATGCCGTAGCAGAAATACCTTTGATAAAAGGATTTCGGGGAGCCATTCTGCTAAAAGCCGGCCATTATGAAGTAAAGCAGCCGCTTATCCTCTCTTCGAGTGGTATTATATTGCGGGGTGAGGGACAGGGAGAAAATGGAACTGTCATCACCGCTACCGGAACAACAAAATATAATTTCATCCGGGTAAAAGGAGGTGGCAGTGATTTGGAAACCACCCGCTCTCTCATCACCGGCGAGTTGACTTCAGGCGATATAAAAATACCCGTTGCCGATGCGGGCATCTTCCATCCGGGAGATACGGTAATGGTTACCAAAACTCCTAATGATCATTGGATAGACACCTTGCACATGGCTCAATACGGATGGACTGCATCCGGCTATCGCATTGGACATCGGCGGATTATCACGAAAATCGCAGGAGATACGTTGTACGTGGATATTCCCATGGTTGATTTTTTCCGGCAAAGGTTCGGGGGAGGATATGTGGCAAAAGTAAGCTCACGCGGCCGGATCGCTCATTGCGGGATAGAAAATATGCGCCTGGTTTCTCTTTATAAAGATGATCATGATGAGCAACATGGATGGGAAGCCATAACCCTCACTCGCACTGTGAATAGCTGGGTGCGTAATGTAACAGCACTTTATTTTGGCTATGGATGTGTAGGTATTTACCAATCTGATTTTAATACCGTACAGGATTGTGCCATGCTTGATCCTAAATCCATTACTACGGGTGGCAGAAAATATTCGTTTTATATAGGTAAAGGATTAGGAAATCTGTTTGAGCGTTGTTATACGAGAGGAGGAAGGCATGATTTTGTTACAGGTAGCCACGTTACCGGCCCCAATGTTTTTCTTGATTGTTATGCCACTGAAACTCACGCGGATATTGGGCCTCACCATCGTTGGGCCACAGGGATTTTGTTTGATAATATTGATGGGGGTCAAATCAACGTGCAAAACCGCGGTTCTTATGGATCAGGTCATGGCTGGGCAGGGGTTCAGATTATGTTATGGAATTGCCATGGTTCCAGCTTTATCGTTCAGTCGCCGGAGATTGGTGAGAACTGGGCCGTTGGCTGCTCGGGAGGGAGGATGACAAGTAAAGGCCCATTTAGCAGCCGGCGGGGTTATGAGGAAAGTTGGGGAGCACCTGTACAGCCCAGAAGCTTATTTTTAAACCAGCTAAGAAAGCGTTTGGGTGAAGATGCAGTGAAAAGAATAACCATCACAGGTCAGCGAAATGGCAGTATCTGGAATGAATTGAAAGCCTGGGCAGGGGATGGCAAACCGTTGAAAGGGATATAAATGATGAGCCTTTGTGGCATTCGGCATAAACCTAAATCTAGTCATATTTCCTTGAGCGATTCATTATCGCAAATTTTTTGACCCACGCCTTAGGCGGGGCCGGCTGTCATTTTTCTTATGCTTGCGCTGAAGCTTCAGCATAGGCGCAAGGTCGTTTAGGCAAAGCCCTGTATTCATTGGGTTACGAGAGCCGAATACATAATTCAATGATTATCCGTTTATGTGCAGGTTAAAAGAATAGAACCTGCCTATGCCGTCAGGCAGGCGCAGATTGTTATGATCCAATAAGATAATCTGCGATTATCATAAGAAATCATAGTCATCTGCGTGCTATTACCATTACTTGTATAAAAGCGGATAGTCAATCAAAATCTTTAATGATAGACGTGGCTGGAAGGATCATTCCCTGATCCGCCTGATCTTCTGTACTTATTCATACATCGAGTGCGCTTTTACCATGCTTT
>SCQV01000518.1 GCA_004299085.1 Chitinophagaceae bacterium
TTAAACAAAAAATAAAATGGCGATATCATTACAAATCCTTTTGGGTCTGGTGGCTGCTATTTGTTTCTTAGGCGGAGCAAATATTCTTCTTAAAGGTGCAAAGTCTTTTCTCCCAGAAGGAACTCCACCCCAGATTGTTCTTGACAACATCATACGATTTTTAAGTGGTATCTATTTTGGAATGGGTTTTTTGTTAGTTTGGGTAGTGGTGCATGTGTCAGGAATTAATGATCTGATCTATTTTCTGGGAATTGTAGTAGCCTTCTCGGGGTTGGGAAGACTTTATTCCAGAATTAAAGTTGGCAAGGGTAACACATATCTTACTTTCATTATGTATTTTGAATTAGCATTAGGCCTCGCAATTATCTTGCTGCAATATTTCAGATAAAGGACTGTTCAGACCTCTTACTTTGTACTTTTTTGAAATTTTTCCCGATACAGCCCAGTTTCCAAAATAATTACGAGGCAACTCCGTTTACCCAAATAAGTCTTTTTGAGTAGAGACAAGTGTTGCCCCATAAAGAGATATTTTTGGATACTGATATCAAAATTGATACATACTATAGTCCTTATTTTGCAATAATTTCTCCATGCATGGTCAGGTAATGCGCCGGAAAAGAACAAAGAAAAGGATAGGTGCCGGGTTTGGGAAGGGTAAAAGTGATCTGATCTGATTGACCTGCACTCAGCATTTTGGTATGTGCAATGATTTCTTTCTTCAGATTGGCGGATAGCTTATTCAACGCATCTGGTCCGTTTCCTGCACTTGTTGCTGCATTACCGAAGTCGCTGACACTGGAGCCTGGTTTCAAAATAATCACATCATGAGACATGGTGGCAGCCGGCATGTTACCGATATTTTGCATCGTCAGGGTAATTTTCTGACCGGCTTTTACTAAGAAAAGCGTATCGCTATATTGCCTTTGATCATTGCCCGTCAGTGAAATAGTATTAGTTATCTGAGGCGCAGTTGCCACCGGTACATTCGCTGAGGCGCCGCTTGTATCAATATTGGTGCCGGCAGTGGTGGTTGTATCTGAACTGCTATTGTTACTGTTGTTTTTACTGCCATTACAGGAGGCGAGAAATAGTGCTGCACATAAGGCAGGTACCATGAGAATCTTTTTCATTTTGACTACAATTTTTATGTTATTAAATTCAGGACAAAGTTATCCTTAATATAATTAAAATCGTCTTTTCTTTCAGAGAATAACAACTCTTTTACAACCTTATAACAAAAGCAGGCCCTCGAATATAGCGCCATAAAGATTTATTTGTGAGCATTAAAACTTCTTTTATTGTCCTTATGACCTAATTGAGCAGGATAATGTTTTCCTAAAATGGGGCGATAGGTATGGTCTCCACTTAAGTGCAGAGAGGATAGATAACATCTGTTGAATAATGAACATTGAACACTGAACCTGCCTTTGCCTTTGGCAGGCATGCAAGGAATGATGAATCTGTTTGCCGATAAGCGGATATTGAAGTAGAAACAGTGCTTCTAAAATCTGAAATAGAACTTCCTTGCTTCGACTTCGTTCGGTGTGACACGCTCTCCGAATGAGTCCTTATGGACAGCCTGACGGCCAAATAACCCACGCACGGACCGTCTCGCCTCAGGCGAGCGCCCATGCTTCCTTGATTTCGTTTCATAAAGAGATGTCAATTCAAAATCCGTACTTTGCTTTACCGCTTCCTATAAATGTACAATAGTGGATAATCATTTAAAATTTCTAAAATAAATAATTACTTTTGATTAGGAATAAATAATTGAGTTTATTGTGCATCTATACAAATCTTATAGCGATGAACAATTAATATCACTACTGCATGATAGTGATGAAAGGGCATTTACTGAACTTTATAACCGCTATTGGGAAATTCTTTTTGCTATTTCTTACAATTATTGCAAGCAAAAGGAAACTGCTGAAGAGGTTGTGCAGGATGTCTTTATGAGCCTTTGGGATAAGCGATCTGCTGTAAAAATTAGTGATATAGGAGCCTATTTGGCCACCTCCGCCAAATTTAGTATTTTTAAGCAAATAGCTCGCCAGAAAAGGAGGCGGGTATTGGCTGCACAGAATCTTACCTCAGACAATACCGTTAATGAAGAAGCGAATATTGATGCCCGTTTCTTACAAGAATATGTCAACGGTATCGTTGAACAATTACCGGAGCAATGCAGAATTGTTTATAGGCTCAGGCGTGAAGGAAACCTCTCCATTAATGAAATAGCATCACAATTAAACATCTCTCCCAAAACCGCCACCAATCACCTGACCAAAGCACTGAAGTCTATCGGTATCGCTTTAAAAAATGCCCAGCTTTGGGTACTTTTCTTTTTATAATTTCTGCTTCAGTAACATCTTTCAATCTATGTTCTTGTTTATTATTCGAGTCCTATGTTACTTTTCGTCCCGCCTAAGGCGGGATAACCATCTCACCTAAGCCGAGACAAAAAAGATCAAGAAAAATCCCTGCCTCTGCCGGCAGGCGCTTCCTTGATTCCGTTTCATAAAGATGATGTCAATTCAAAATCTGAACCTTGCTTTGTCATTCTCTATAAATTCCTTTGTACAATAGCGGATAATTATTTAAAAGTTTCAGTTTTTTTCCTTCTTCAGTAGGAGTAAGTCTTTATTCGTGGTACTATATTAATAAAAGGCTCCAATTGGAGTATGTTAAGAATCGGGCTATGGAACAAGAAGAATTAATCGGCTTAATAGAAAAGTATCTTAGAGGAACTGCCACTGTAAAAGAAAGGGAGGATGTACTGAGATGGTATCGTAGTGTGGATCATGGCCGAATTGAAATCCCGTTGGAGAACTCGCTTGAAAAAGAAGAGATGAGAGACAGGATGCATTACAGGTTACAGCAATACCTTACTCAAAACCGGCCGGGCCGGAAGATCACCCGGTATCGTTGGGCTGCTGCAGCGGCCATCTTATTGTTGATAGCAAGCGGCAGTTATTTTTGGGTATATTTTAATCATAGGGAGATAGGAAATAAAGCTGTTGCTTCCTCTTCATTAATGAATGACTTACCGCCCGGTGGAAATAAAGCTGTGCTGACTTTGTCTAATGGAACAAAAATTATTCTTGATAATGCTCATAATGGACAATTGGCTGTGCAGGGAAAGAGTAAAATAATGAAAGTTGATAGCGGGTTGTTAGCATATAATACACAGTCCTCCATGCAAAAGCTACAAAGCACAACTCTTCAATACAATACCTTAGCTACTCCACGTGGAGGGCAGTATCAGTTGATCCTTCCGGATGGTTCAAAGGTTTGGCTGAATGCAGCGAGTTCTATTACTTATCCTACAGCCTTTGTTGGAAAGGAGCGAAAAGTAAAGATAACAGGAGAAGCCTATTTCGAGATAGTGCACAATGCTAATAAACCGTTTAAGGTAGAAGCCGAAGGAAGGGAGATTGAGGTGTTGGGGACTTCCTTCAACGTAAAAGCATATACAGATGATCCTCTGATGAAAACGACGCTGATAACGGGTGCCATAAAAGTGTCTAACATCCTGCTAAAGCCGGGTCAGCAGGATTGTATTGACAAACAGACGGATAAAACGACTGTGAAAGAATCCAATACTGATAATGTTATTGCCTGGGTTCATGGGCAACTCCCGTTGCAAGGCGATGATTTGGCAACCTTAATGCGGGTCATATCAAGGTGGTATAACGTGAATGTTACGTTTGAAGGGAAAGTACCACAATCCAGCTTCGTCGGAAGGATTGGCAGAGATGTCTCCCTTTCAAATGTATTGAATGCACTATCCGTTTACGGTATTCATACAAGAATAGAAGGAAGAACCATCATTGTGTCGGAAAAATAATTTTTCATCTAAAAAAAGACAGCCATGAAGACTTGATAAAACACTTTAAAAAAAAACCGGAAATGAATGCGACTCACTTCCGGCTGATCATTGCTTATTACGGCAATAAGGGATTGCCCAAAAGAACCGTTTTTGAAGATTCAATTTTAATACAAACCCTCTTAATACAAAAGTATGAAATGTATTTCTAATGGCAAAGCCATTGACAAAAAGATACTTTGCTATGTAACACAACAAATATGGAAGATCATGAAATTGGTGATGTTTCTTTTGACGGTGTCAGCACTTCAGGTAAGTGCCAGGGGTTTTGGCCAAACTATAACCTTTCATAGCGAGAAAAAAATTACTGTTGAAGAAGCACTTAATAATGTCACGAAACAAGTAGGATATTCCTTTATCGGAGAAAAAGATGTGTTAGCTAACGCTCCGATGATCATTCTTTCACTAAATAAAGTTTCCCTTACGGAAGCCCTTAATCAATGCCTGAAAGGGTTACCATTGGTCTTTGAAGTTGAAGGTAAGATTGTGGTACTGAAAAGGAAGGGAAAGCCAATAAAGGAAATAAAAGAAGCGGTAAATAATAGCAGCAGTGGCATAGCCGATACTGTAATCCGAGGAAGAGTAACAAATAACACAGGTACTCCCTTGGTGGGAGTGACAATAAGTTTGAAAGGAACTTCAATAGGAACGATTTCCGACTTGAATGGGGACTATTCATTAGATGCTGGTGGACGTACAGGTACTTTGATATTTTCTTATGTGGGATACGAAAAAAAAGAGATAGCCATTGAGGGACATTCAATTATTAATATCCAAATGAGTTCGGGTGTTTCAAGCTTGAGCCAGTTAGTAGTCACGGCCTTGGGTATAAAAAGAGATATAAGATCTCTTACCTCAGCTTCCCAAACAGTGAATATTGAACGATTGAAAAAGTCTGATGAACCGAACATTATGACGGCATTACAGGGGGAAGTTGCCGGGATGTCAATAACTCTTGATGGGATGGAGATAGGGGGAGCCGCCCGTGTTGTCCTCAGAGGTGATAAAAGTATTTCAGGAGATAGTCAGCCGCTCTACGTAATAGATGGAGTCCCAACTATGGGAGACATATCTAATTTAAGTATGAATGACATCGCATCAATTAATGTGTTAAAAGGTCCAAGTGCTGCTGCTCTATACGGAAGTTCGGCACAAAACGGAGTGGTGGTTATCACAACCAAGAGCGGTGTGGCCGGCGTAAACAGCATCAGCGTTAATAGTAATTTTAGTTGGAGTACACCCGGAGAACTTTATCCATTCCAGAATGAATACGGCCAAGGGACAAATGGGATATATGACGCTCATTCCGATTTATCGTGGGGTCCAAAAATGAATGGGCAGATGGTAGATAATTGGTCCCTTGACCCCAAAGACAAAGGAAAGCAATATGCTTTCACACCTCAGCCAAACAATATTAAAGATTTCTTTAGAATTGGCAAACTATGGACCAATAGTGTAAACATTACAAAGGGTGGTTCAAATACACAAATAGCCTTCTCCTATACAAATGTGTATGGCGAAGGAATTTCTCCCAATAACTCTCTTAAAAGAAATAATATCCTTTTAAGAATAACCAGCGGTTTGTTGTCTAAAAATGATAATAGTCCACTAAAGTTGGACTCCAAAATAGGCTTTACTAACGAACAAAGGGTGGGTAAAGTACAACAAGGCATAGACGGTCTTGCCGAATCTATTTATACAATACCACGGAATTTACAACTAAGCCAGATGAAGGACTTTCAATTTGTTGATTCTACCGGAGCTTCCCGTCAGAACTACTGGGTACCTCAGTCAATATGGGATCAGAATCCTTATTGGAGGGCCTATCGCGATGTGAATTCTAATTTAGCTAAGCGAGTATTGGGACTTTTATCTTTAAATTACGACTTCACTTCCAATTTCAACTTACTAGTTCGCGGTTCTTATGACGGTGAATTTAACGATGGTGAAGCGAAATTATATAATGATACTTACAATAGGGCACAATTTGGAATGTATTCTGTAAACCACACCGATTCTTATTTATTAAATACCGACTTTTTATTATCCTATAAAAGATTATATAGTAATAAGTGGAAAATAGATATTAATGGAGGTGGTAGTATCGTGAGGAATTCCAGCAAAGGCTATAATGTGAACACCGGCCAGGGATTAGCTATTCCTAACTTATTTACCTTAACTAATTCCCTGCTGCCTGTAGTTAGTAGCCAAACCTCCATACAGCAAGTCACGCAGTCTTTATATGCGTTCGGTAACTTTAGTTATAAGAATGATATTTTTTTAGATATTAGCGGCAGGAATGATTGGAGTTCAACTTTACCCCCGGGACATTTATCATATTTTTATCCTTCTATAGGACTAAGTGCTATCATTTCAGATCTTATTCCGGCTTTTCCCTCTTGGATATCTCTTCTCAAAATAGAAACGTCAGCGTCTCAAGTGGGTAATGGAGCTCAGCCCTATATGCTTACACGTAATATAACTTTTGTGCCGGGAGGAATGAACGGATTCATCATGTTGAACAATACTTTACCCGATAAAAACCTTAAACCTGAAATTACCAAATCCTATGAAGCCGGGTTAAATATAGGATTCTTTAATAATAGACTTGTGGGTGATTTTACGGTGTACAAATCAAATACTTTCAACCAGCTTTTTACTTTAGCCCTTCCCATAGGATCAGGAGCAAGCAGTTTATATACAAATGGAGGTAATATACAGAATAAGGGTATTGAAGCTATTTTAAGTGCAAGAATTATTCAATCAAAAAACCTGACTTGGAATTTAGATATAAATTTTTCTGCTAATCGCAATATGGTCCTGAAGATCAACGATCAGCGACCTAAAGTACTGGTAGGAAACATAACAATTGAACAGGGTCAGCCGTTTGGAGTCATTTATGGACGTGGTTTTCTTAGAGATTCTGCGGGAAATATTATTGTTAATTCCAATGGAATACCGGAGCATACCTCTGATAAATCTGTAAGAGTTGCCAATTTCAACCCTGATTGGCTCGGAAGCATCTCAAATACATTTTCATATAAAAACTTTTCTTTAAGTTTTTTAATAGACCATAGACAAGGTGGTACCATGTTATCATTGATGGATAGCAGGTTATATGGAGATGGCCAGGCAGAAGGCACATTGCAGGGCAGAGATGGTGGTCTTATTTTTGGAAAGAATTTCTTTTCGAATGAAAGGGCCGTCCTTGAAAATGGAAAGGTTAATGATATCCCTATAACTTCTCAACAGTTTTGGGAGAGTGTTGGGGGTAGGAATGATATAGTAGAGGAAGCCTTCAAGGTAAGTGCAACTAATACACGACTCAGGTCATTAACGATTAGCTACTCTTTACCCATATCTAATCCCCAAACAGTTATTCGTAATATAGAATTTTCTCTATATGGCAGGAATCTGTTCTTTATCCAACGCGCCTCTAAGACAGTTGATCCGGATTTGACGGTGGGGACAGGAGTGGGGAATGAGGGTATCAGCAACTTCACGTTACCGACAATAAGAACTTTTGGATTAAGCATTAAAGCGGACTTTTAAATAATTAGTGGATATTTAAATAATTTCTTACTATGGCTACAAAAATGCAGTTTAAGCGCTACAAAAATTCGATAGGAATTATTCTTCTGATAATTTCTTTAAATAACTTTATGGGGTGTACGAAGAATTTTACAGCGATAAATACAGATCCATACAATATACCCGCTGAAAACGTAAATGGGAACTTATTGGGAATGGCTTTTGCCGAATCTGAGTACCAAGGTCTTTTCGGCTATTATACAGTTTGGCAACAAGCTCAGAATCTCTATGGAGATCTTTATTCACAATATTTTGCAACAATAGCAAATTATTTCGACTCGGATCAGTTCTTAGAGATTGGTAGGTGGTCTGATTATGATTGGACTTATTTTTACGGAACAGCAGCCCCACAACTTTTTTTTGTTGAGAGCTATACGTTGACGCATAAAATGCCGGTTGAACATGCAATTGCTGAAATTTGGAAAGTTGAATTGTATCATCGGATGACTGATTATTGGGGTCCTATAATTTATTCACAGTTTGGTAATGGGGAAACCAGTGTTGGTTATGACTCGCAGAAGGATATTTATGAAAGTTTTTTCAAAACCTTGGATACTGCTGTTTCTATCTTACAGAAAAGTCAAAACGAGACCAGCACTTTTTCAAGTAATGATTTAGTTTTTAATGGCGATGTATCTAAATGGATAGTTTTTGCTAATTCTTTGAGGTTGAGGCTTGCAATAAGAATCGCCTATATTGAACCTACTCTTGGAGAGCAGCAGGCTGAAAAAGCAGTAGCAGATGGCGTAATGACAAGTAATTCGGATAACGCTAATGTAGCTACCACCATGATGACCCAGAACCCTCATGGGCAAGTTATTGATTGGGACGAATTTAGGATGAGTGCTGCCATGGAGAGTGTATTAGTCGGTTATAATGATCCCAGGTTGGGTGTTTACTTTAGCATGGCTGGCAATGGAGGATATTTGGGAGTAAGGAACGGCCTACCTAAAAGCGATAAAACTTCTACATTAACTTCTTTTTCTAAAATGGGAAAAATGTATTTCTTACCTCAATTGGGGGGGAGTAATCCTCCAATTAAAGTGATGAGTGCTTCCGAAATATACTTTCTTAGGGCTGAGGGTGCATTGCGGGGATGGCAAATGGGGGGAACTGCAGAGGATTTATATAATAAAGGGATTGAAATGTCTCTATTAGAAAGGACGAATGCTTCTCTTTCTGTTATCTCTGATTATATTAATAGTAATAATAAGCCCGTACCGCTTAATGATACATGGAATACTCCCGCTATGACAGATATTCCTGTGAAATATGAATCGAATGCCAGTTTTGAAACCCGGCTCGAACAGATTATTACTCAAAAATGGATTGCGCTCTACCCTGACGGTTGGGAAGCTTGGACTGAACGGCGAAGGACCGGCTATCCCAAGGGGTATCCAATTATTCAGTCTCTCAATCCTAATATTCCAACCAATAGCATGATGAGGAGGTTGACTTTCACTCTCAGTGAAACCCAAAATAATCTGAAGGCAGTAGAAGCCGCAAGGGGGATGTTAAATGGGCCAGATGCAAATAACACCAAACTTTGGTGGGATGCGAAACCCTAATTATAGAATGAGAGTATAAAATCCGACTTTCGATTTCATAAAATAGAAAAAAGTGTATTATAATAAAACAACTATTAATGAATACGAGTATTATAGGTGATTATGGGAAATGGGCAGCCTCTCTGTTAGAGGGAAGGTTACCAACATATTCTTTTAGAAGGGAAGAATGGATAGATATTCCTGTATGGAAGAAACAAGCAAAAAAATTTCTTTTGGAGCGGATGGCTATGCCGATTATCGGAGGAATGCCAGACGTAACCATTATGAAACAATATGAATATAATGGTTTACACATCGAAGAACTCAGTTGGGAGTTGCCCTATGGGAGAGCGACACGTGCACTTTTGCTTAAACCCATCCAGGCCAATAAACCGTTACCCGGAATACTTGCATTTCATGATCATGGATTACAAAAATATTATGGGCTTGAGAAAATTACTCAGACATCAGATCGCCGGGATCCCATTATGGTGGCTCATCAGAAGGAATATTACGAAGGCCATGCCTGGGCTAACGATATTGCCAAAAGAGGGTATGTGGTTTTAATCTCCGACGGGTTTCCTTTTGGAAGTAGAAGAATGATGATAGATCATGTATCAGAAGACGTTCATCACATCTGGCCTGGGCTAGATTTTAAAAACCCCGGGAGTGAGGAGTATATTCAAAATTATAACTTGTGGGCAGCAGAAGAAGAACATGTGATTGCCAAATCATTGTTATCCGCTGGTACAACTTGGCCTGGGGTATTTTTTGCAGAGGACCAAAAAGCCCTGGATATTCTGTGTTCAAGGAAGGATGTTGACCAAAATAGAATAGGCTGCGGAGGCCTTTCAGGAGGAGGGGTCAGGACAAATTTTATGGCAGGATTAGACCCTAGAATTAAATGTTCTGTGACTGTCGGATTTCAAACCACCTGGAAGGATTTAATCATGAACAAATCCTACACCCATACCTGGATGGCTTTTGTACCGCTATTATCAAAGGGCTTGGGATACCCTGAAATCCTTGGATTACGGCTTCCCTTACCAACGTTTGTATTAAATAATTCGAATGATCCCTTATTTACTTTATCTGAACAGCAGAGATCGGACGAAATATTGAAAGAGATTTACAAAAAAGCCGGTGCAGAGGACTATTACAAATGTTCCTTTTATCCAGGCCCACATAAATTTGATGCGAGTATGCAAAAGGATGCGTTTGACTGGTTCGACCAATGGCTAAAATAAGGAGATGAATTTATTTGGGGAATAGTGGAAATAGCTGATGACATTTTTAAATTTAATTAAAATCAATGAGATTCAATAAACAGGTAGCCGTATTTTTTTTCGTCATTTTTTTCTCACTTGTAGCTAACGCCCAAGAGAAGGATTTTTATAACCGGGTGAAAGAAACAATGATGAAAGCCACTATGTTTATGGTCAATAAGGTGAGTTATAATGGAGGTTACGCTAGTGTGTATCGTTCAGATCTTTCTTATAGAAGGAACGAGCTTGAGGCGTATAAAACCCAGGTTGGGGTATATAGCCACAGCCCGGGAACCGTAATGATGGGAGATTTATTCCTGGATTGCTACGAGGTAACTGGAGAAGAATATTATTATGCTGCTGCGGTAAAAGCGGCTGAGACCTTAATTTATGGGCAACTACCTTGCGGAGGATGGAATTATTTTATTGATTTTGCTGGGGACCGCTCTCTAAAGCAATGGTATAACACAATAGGTAAATATGCCTGGGGTTGGGATGAGTACAATCACTATTATGGGAACGCAACTTTTAAGGATGGAGCGACAGAAGAGGCTGCCATGTTCCTTCTGAGGATTTATATGGAAAAACTTGACCCTGTATTTAAACCGGCACTTTACAAAGCAATTGATTTTATTATTAATAGCCAATCCTCAATAGGGGGATGGACCCAACGTTATCCACAAAGGATTGACAGGCAATTTACGTATGCCGGGAAACCGGATTATACCTCTCATTACGTGTTTAACAAGGAGGATGTTATTTGGAGGAATATTAAGTTCCTGATACAGTGCTATATTTCCTTGGGAGAAGAACGCTTTTTATCGCCGATACGAAAAGGAATGAACTTTTATTTGATTCCTCAACTAGGAAACCCCCAGGGTGGATGGGCACTACAATATGATAAGAACTTGCATCCCACCTATGCCAGACAATATGAACCCACTGCTCTTTCTCCTCAACAAACCTATGATAATGCGGAGCTCTTAATCAACTTTTATAAATACACAGGGGATCGAAAGTTTCTTGCAAGAATTCCGGATGCCATTCGTTGGATAGAAAGTTGTAAACTATCCCAGGATAAAACAGAAAATGGGAAATATACCCACGCTGTCTTTATTGAACTGGGCACAAATAAACCACTGTATGCACATCGTAAAGGATACGGTGTGATAAGTGGAACTTATTGGATTGACGATAATGATCAGCCTCCGCTACCCCATTACGGCCATAAGACAAATATTAATATAGAGAAATTAAAACAAGATTATGATAGAGTGAAGGATCTATCAATAGAAAGAGTGACGGAAAACGCTCTATTATTATCTAATAATACCAAAGTACCTAAGAATTTATACTTTACCACATATTTAAATAATATGGGAAACCAGGAAGTCTCAAGATGGGGAGATACGGGAGGGTTATCAAATTTAAATAGGGGAAATGTAAGCAAAAAGGAGATTAATGAAATTATTAATTCTCTTGATAATCAAGGCCGGTGGCTCTCTAAGCACTTATGGGTAAGTACGCCCTACCAAGATCAAGAAAAAAAAGCTAATGAAATTAATACGGCATTGCTTAGCACTCCTGTGGGTGGAGCCCCTATCGTAGATTCATCAAACCAACAATATATTTCAATAGGAGTATTTGTGAAGAATATGTCCTCACTTCTTAATTACATAAATAAAAAATGATATTATCAATTGTTGATGATTGTCCTTCACAATTATGCAAGGCTGGGAAAATGGATTACAGGTCACTATGGTTTGTTAAGATGGTCGTAGATATTCAACGATATTCTAAAAAGGTGTTCAAAACAATGAGTTGCTTTCGGTGGCTCTTATATATGACAGGTAAAGCCTGCGTCCCAAAGCCAATATTGTATTAAACTTGATAACCCTATAATCTCATTGAGGAAAAAATCAAAAAATTCAGTATATGAAAGTAAAAATCTTGTTTATTTCACTCTTATTATTTGTACAATCAAATGCACTTTTTGCACAACAGAATGGAGTGCTTGTTGGAACTGCACAAGCGGCAATGATGCGTGCTACAAAATATATGGTGGACTCTGTAAGTATCCATGGTGGCTATGATAGAGTTTATCTCTCAGATCTTTCTCGGAGGTGGGGAGAATTAGAGGCTTATAAGACTCAGATTTGGATGACTTATGGGTTAACGCCCGACATGGGGAATACTTTTTTGAATGCATTCGATGTAACGGGGAATGAGTATTATTATCGGGCAGCGGAAAAAGTAGCTAATGCAATAATTTGGGGACAACTCCCCTGCGGCGGGTGGAATTACATCATTGATTTTGCGGGCGACCGGTCACTAAAAGAATGGTACAAAACTATTGGCATCAATGCGTGGGGGTGGGATGAGTATAATCATTATTATGGAAATGCCACCTTTAAAAATGCTACCACCACTAAGGCAGCGCAGTTTCTTCTGAGGCTATATCTCGAAAAGTTGGACCCACAATTTAAACCGGCTCTGGATAAGGCTATAGATTTTATCATTAAGAGTCAATATCCGCTTGGAGGGTGGCCTCAACGCGCCCCTCAAAAAATAAAGGCACAATTTCGTTTTGGCGTCGGAGAAAATCCTGCATATTTTGATCATTATACTGACTATACTTCAGACTACATATTTAATGATGACCTTACGTGGGAAAACATTAAATTCCTAATCGAGTGTTATATTACCCTCGGCGAGGAACGATTTTTAGATCATATACAAAGAGGGATGAATTTTTATTTGCTCGCACAGCAGGGAAACCCGCAAGGGGGCTGGGCCCAGCAGTATGATATGGATCTTAAGCCTGCCCATGGTCGCCAATATGAACCGGCATCGCTATCACCCGGAGATACTTATAGGATCTGCGAATTACTAATGAAGTTTTATAAATATACGGGAGACCGAAAATATTTATCACGAATACCTGATGCTATTCAATGGCTCAAAAGTTGCTGTTTGCCAGGGAGTGAAAACGAAAACGGCACATGTACTAATCCGGTCTTTGTAGAAATTGGATCCAATAAGGCAATTTATGCTCACAGAAAAGGGACTGGGGTAAATCATGGTCACTATTGGGTGGATTATAGTGATAGTAATCCACTTTTACACTATGGAGCAAAGGAGACCCTAAATTTTAAACAACTGGAAGATGAGTATAAAAAAATAGATGCCCTTTCTCCTGAAGAGGCAACAAGGAATTCACCGCTTGCAGTAGGTAAGTTTAATGGGAATCAAACGCCTCAAAGTTTCTTTAAAACCGATCCCAAGCAATGGCATTATAATGACAATTCCTACCCTGAGGCAAACATAGAAACAATTCCTAATGACTCAGAAGTCAGGGAGATTATTAGCTCCTTAGATAGTAAAAATCGCTGGCTCTCAAAGCATGAATGGATAAGCCATCCTTATAGTGTATCTAAAACAGGAGAAGAATCAAACACGGCTCTTTTGAGTACAGAGGGCGGAGCACAAATAAAAGATTCCTCCAACCAGGAATATATCTCTACTTTGGTATATATGAAAAATATGAATCTACTAATTAATTATTTAAAAAAATAACGTAGATAAATAGAAATCGTTAGCAGATGTCTGGCAGTGATCACAGCGGGGTAAAATGAGAGTTGGTTATTCGGTACTTTTTATTTTTTAAGATTTGGCGAATGCATTATATTTTTTCACGAGCACTAGGTGCATTTATCTTTTCGATTGGGGTTTCCCTTCCTTCAACAAAGGAGCGCACATCATCCTATAAGGTCTCAAAATTAAAAGTACCTATGGAAGCCAACAGTAGATGGGACGCCCCCCAATGGAGGAAAATTAAAGCCATAGACATAGCTAATTATATGGGGGAAATCCCTAAGCTTAAGCCTAAGGTACAAGCTAAAATGATGTACGGAAAGGATGCTATTTACCTAATATACAGGGTGCGAGGCTTTGATATCCACTGCCTTACACATGAATACAATGGCCCGGTTTGGCATGATAATGCTGTTGAGTTCTTTTTTTCCCCAGATACAAGTTTCCCCAAAAGTTATTTCAATTTGGAAATTAATTGTTGCGGGATTCCCTATATGGGATATTATAATAGCTTAAAGAACGAATCTGTTATAATAGATACTAATGACATTAAAAAAATAATAATCAAACATTCTTTACCGGAGAGAATTGAATCAGAAATAAATGGCCCTGTGGAATGGACTATCTACTTTGAAATACCATTTGACATATTGATGAAATATTCTAAAGTGATTCTGCCCAAACCACGCGTTATATGGAGGGCAAACTTTTATCAGATTGCTGACAGGGGAACCAATCCACATTATATGACTTGGTCTTTTGTAGATAACCCCACGCCCAATTTTCATTTACCACAGTACTTTGGGAGACTGGTATTCCAGTGATATGGGGGAGATAATTATATTCAATAGAGCAAGGTAAAAAATGAAATACGAAATAAGCAGTTTTATGAATGAACAAAAAGTAAAGATTTATAACGGTAACATCCTAACACCCTTCAGGATTATTTCCGGTAGCACGGTAGTGATAATGGATGGTAAGATTGCAGAAATAGCAGCGGGAAACATTGATGTTCCTGATGCAAAGGAGATAGATGCCAAAGGGAATTATATTTCTCCCGGATTTATTGATATCCATGTACATGGTGGCGGCGGTTATGATTTTATGGATGGGACCGTAGAAGCATTTTTAAAAGTAGCCGAATTGCATGCAAAATACGGAACCACTTCTATGTTACCTACTACACTGACAAGTGAAGTGGAGGAGTTGTATATAACATTGGATAATTATAAAACGGCAAAAAAGCAAAATAAATCCGGTGCACAATTTCTGGGTATGCACCTCGAAGGCCCGTATTTTTCGGTAAATCAACGAGGCGCCCAGGATCCCCGCTATATCCGTAACCCTGATCCAAAGGAGTATAAGGAAATATTGGCTCATTCGTCTGATATTAAGCGATGGAGTGCAGCGCCCGAATTGCCCGGAGCTATTGAGTTTGCCCATTATGTGAAATCCAAGGGGATATTGGTGGCGCTTGCTCATACGAATGCCTTGTATGAGGAAGCTTTGATTGGCTTTGAAAACGGATTTACGCTGGCCACTCATTTCTACTCCTGCATGAGCGGAGTGACACGAAAGAATGCCCTTCGTTATGCCGGTGTTATCGAATGTGCTTATTTGATTGATGAAATGGATGTAGAGGTTATTTGTGACGGAATACATTGCCCCCCCCCTTTATTGAAACTCATTTATAAAATTAAAGGTACGGATCATACTGCTCTTATTACAGATTCCATGCGGGCAGCGGGTATGCCTGAAGGGGAAAGCGTTTTAGGTAGTCTAAAGAATGGATTAAAGGTAATAGTGGAAGATGGGGTAGCCAAATTACCGGATCATACCTCATTTGCAGGAAGTGTAGCTACTGCGGATAGACTAGTTAGAACGATGGTTAAGAAAGCTGATATTCCTCTGATTGATGCAGTTAGAATGGCAACGGCCACTCCCGCCTCTATATTAGGATTATCAGATCAAAAGGGTTCTCTTCTTCCAGGTAAAGATGCCGATGTGATCATCTTTGATGATGATATCCGAATTCAGACAACGATAATAAACGGGAAAGTTATATACAACAAGAACTAAAGGAGAAATAATGAAAGAGTTAGTAAAAGACAAGTTAAGGGTAAAGATTTATGACACCCGCGTAAAAATGGGTGAAGCTGCTGCAGATGAAATAAGTGAAAAAATAGCCCGGCTTTTAAAAAAGAAAGAATATTTGAATATTATATTTGCTGCTGCTCCTTCTCAGAATGAGTTTTTGTCTTCTTTTTCAAAAAAGGCTATAGAATGGAAACGGATTAACGCTTTTCATATGGATGAGTATGTGGGCTTAAACGCGGAAGCCCCTCAGTTGTTTGGGAATTATCTTAAAAGCAGATTGTTTGATTTAGTCAATTTTAGAGAGATTCATTATATAATGGATTTGACAGGAAGTCCCGAAGAAAAATGTGAAAAATATGCAGACCTTTTAAAGCATTATCCAACGGATATAGTCATTCTTGGCATCGGTGAAAATACCCATTTAGCCTTTAATGATCCTCATGTAGCTGATTTTAATGATCCCGAAATTGTAAAAGTGGTAGATCTGGATGATAAGAACCGACATCAGCAAGTTGATCCCAGCGACCCGGCGTGTTTCAGAAGTCTTGATGAAGTACCGACTCATGCTATAACGTTGACGATACCCTCTTTATTTAGATCAGATTATGCTTACGCTATCGTCCCTGGGAAAAATAAAACAGAGGCGGTTTATCACACGATTCATGAAGAGATACAGCCGCATTTCCCATCCACCATTCTCAGGGAGCACCCCAACGCGGTGTTATTTGTAGATAAAGACAGTGCGGCTAAATTATAAACTTATGCCAATATACCCTCCTCTGAAATCAGATATTTTTTTCAGAGTTCAAAAAAAATTAAAGCCATATAAATATTCTTTTCGTTTCCACTTTATTTTAAAATAACACCTAATGAGTACTAAACAATTAGCATCAAATAAGAGTTCTGTTCTTATCCCAATTATCATTGTAGGGGTTTTATTTTTTATCTTAGGATTCGTGACCTGGATTAACAGTACTCTAATAAATTTTTTAAAAATAGCTTGTGAAATTGATAATAATGTTGTGCTGTTTCTTGTGACGTCATCTTTTTATATTTCTTATCTCATAATGTCTGTACCTTCCTCTTGGGTACTGAATAAAACGGGTTATAAAAAAGGTATGGCTTTGGGATTATTGGGAATAGCAATCGGTGCCTTAATCTTTATACCTGCTGCGAATAGCCGTACTTACGGCATATTTCTTTTCGGATTATTCGTACAGGGAATAGGGATGGCACTCTTACAAACTGCTGTTAATCCTTATATTACAATTTTGGGACCCTTAGAAAGTGCAGCAAAACGTATTAGTATTATGGGGATTTGTAATAAAGTGGCGGGAGCCATCAGTCCATTAATTCTGAGCGCTGCTATCCTGGTTGGAGCCGATGCTATTGAATCTCAACTGGCAAAAACTACGGACTTGGCTACACGGGAATCTTTACTAAATGGGCTGGCACATAAGGTAATTGCTCCCTATGTTATTCTTGCTGTTATTATGGTCATTATAGCCATTGCAGTTTGGTTCTCAAGTCTGCCTGAAATTAAGCAGAATGAAGAAGGAGATTTGAAGGAGACTCCCATCTCGGAAAAGAGAACATCTATTTTTCAATTTCCACATCTTATTTTTGCTGTAATTGCCTTATTTTTATATGTGGGCTGTGAGGTAATGGCAGGTGATACAATAGGACAATATGGGCGCATGCTAGGGTATGATGTACATCAATACCAAAACTTTACAACTTATACGATGGGGTTCATGGTAGTTGGTTATATCATTGGTATTCTGCTTATACCGAAAAGGCTTTCCCAACGAAATGCTCTGTGGATATATTCAACGATTGGACTGGCCTTCACCGTATGTGTTTTATTCACCTCAGGCTGGTTAACGATCTTGTTTGTTGCATTGCTTGGTTTCGCTAATTCCATTATGTGGCCGGCTATCTGGCCATTAGCGCTTAATAAACTCGGCCGTTTCACAAAAATCGGGGCTGCGTTATTGATCATGGCCCTATCTGGCGGAGCTATTCTTCCTTTGATTTGGGGCGCTATTGCAAATATATCAGTCGGACACCCTCAATTGGCTTACCTCTTGTTTTTGCCTTGCTACGCTTTTATTCTTTATTTCGCACTAAAAGGGTACAAAGCTGGATTGAGATCAAATTAGAAATTAATACAAGTAATCAGTGGCTGCAAGAAAAGGGAGTACTTCAATGGGAGCAATGATTTGGCAGATAAAATGTTAATGAATAACCTAGTTATACTATTGATATCGGTAGGTTGGTGAATAATTTTTACGATTATTGGAGGCAAAGGTTACACATCTTACTGCTTTTGATCACTGCGGAGTTGGGCGTATTTAAACATTATTTCTCACACGAAAAATATAATGGGGATAACATGCTAAAGGAATAATTTTTATATTAGTGTGGGAATTATTGGTGGTAACAAAAAAGAAAAAAGATTTTATTTTTTCTTTTTTTAATGTAAGTTTGTAAGCTATATATGAAAATATACAGTTCACATACGGATGAATATCTTTTTTCATTATTACGAAATGATGATGAAAAAGCATTTACGGAATTGTATAGACGTTACTGGAAAAGACTATTAGTGAAAGCGAATTTACTGCTTCACTGTCAGGAAGATGCTGAAGAAGTAGTACACGATGTCTTCGTAGGGCTCTGGAAAAAAAGAGCGACACTGCACATTCTGCATTCCTTTCATACTTATATAACAGCGATGCTTCATTATAGCTGCTTCGAGTCCTTAGCAAAAAGGAAACGTCTTCGCACCCGAATAGTAGTAGGAACAACTGATGAAGATTTAGAACAAGCGGACTTTTCTACTCAGCAATGGATGGCTTTTGATGATCTTCGTGAAGAACTGGAAGTTGCCGTTTGCCGGCTACCGGAAAAATGCCAACTTATCTTTCGCTTAAGCCGGGAACAAAACCTCAGTGACAAGGAAATCTCCGAAAACCTTCATTTATCTGTCAATACAGTCCGGACACAAATGCATCGGGCTTTGGAAAAATTAAAAACTTCTCTGACTTCCTTTTTCTTTTTTTAGAAAATTTTTCGTGCTTGTAATGCATGGTTTATATTTTACCCCTCTATTTAATAAAGGGTATGTATTGATGCAACCATTAGATAAAGAATATATAGAATCATTGGTAGAAAAAAGGCTGTGCGGCACCATTACGCCCGAAGAACAATCATTGCTGGAACAATGGCTTAACCGGGAGCCTATGGAAGAAATAACGTGGAACTCAAGTGATCTTGATGAAAGTTCTTTCAGGGAAAGGCTGTTGAGACGCATAAAAGAGGATGCGGGTATTTCAGAATATTCGAATGCAACAAAAAACAAGTTAGCGTTGATTCCATACCGTTGGGCGGCAGCAGCGCTACTACTTATGATGATGGGGAGCGTAGGTTATTTTTTATTTTTTAAGAAAAATGTTAGCCCCCCTGATGTAGTCCAAAATAAGAAAATAATAATTCAAGACATTGCCCCGGGTCATAGTGGGGCCATTCTCACTTTGGCTAACGGTAAAAAGGTCTATATAGACAGTGTTGGCAATGGCGAAATTGCGGTACAAGGCAACCAATGGATTGTAAAGAAAAATGGGCAATTAATTTACGAAACCGAATCAGGGGCCACTCCGTCCAAAAGAGGAGTTATTGTTGATAACAACCGTGTTTCAAATAATACAATAACCACTCCGCGAGGGCGTGAATTCCAGATAGTACTTTCAGATGGTACCAAGGTATGGCTCAATGCCGCTTCTTCCATTACTTTCGGTACGGTATTTACCGGTAAAGAACGGAAGGTTACTGTCACGGGGGAAGTGTACTTTGAGGTTGCTAAGGATACCAGACGCCCTTTTATTGTTTCTGTAGATAAGGCTGCGATCACCGTACTGGGCACTCATTTCGATGTGATGGATTATCCAGATGGAGAACGAGTAAAAACTACTTTACTGGAAGGCGCTGTAAAGGTATCAAGGGGGGGGCAGCAGGTTATTATTAAGCCCGGTCAGCAGGCAAGCTTCTTTAGACAATCTGATGCTATTTATGTAACAAAGGTGGATACGGACCAGGCGGTAGCTTGGGTGGAAGGGAAACTTTCGTTAGACGATCTGGGAGTGGAAGCCATTATGCGAAGGCTTTCCCGTTGGTATGATGTAGATGTAGAATTCGATGGGCCTGTCCCGCAAGGACATTTCTGGGGATTAATTAAACGAGATATCACTTTGTCCGATATGCTCAGGATATTGAGAGCTAATGGAATAAATGCCAATCTCAAGGATAAGAAAATAATTGTATCAAATAATTAATTCATTATTAAAAAGAAAAATTATGAAGACTTAACTATCCCAAAAACAAACAAAAAGCCGCCAAGCTGGTAATCAAGGCGGCTAGCATCAGGTTTATGCATAAAAACCAAGGTTCGACTAAAACATTGATTTTATTTTTAAAACCTACACAATACAAAAATATGAAAATATTTTATTCTTGGCAAAGCCATGAAGAAAATAAGCTCTTACTTACCAAAATAGGGAAGATTATGAAGCTTTTTACTTTTTTCTTTCTTGTTGCCACGCTGCAGATAAGCGCAAAAGGATATTCTCAAAATGTAACTTTAACTACTTCCAACATCACCCTCAAGAGGGCATTCCGTCAGATAAGTCAACAGACGGGGTATTCCTTCTTTATAAATCACAAATTGTTGAAAGATGCAGGTACTGTAAGTCTTTCTCTTAAAGATGCTACAATCACCGAAGCTTTGCAGGCGTGCCTTAAAGGTCAAGAGCTAACCTACACAATAATTGACAAAACTGTTATTCTCAAGGCTAAAGAAACAACTAACAGTCCGTTGCTCAATTCGATACCACCCTCTCATCTACTTACCGGTTCAGTGATAGACTCTGCCAATAGAACTCCTCTTTCAGGCGTAACGATTCAGGTGAGAGAGACAACTACAGGTACAACTACAGATGCAAACGGTAACTTTAGCTTGCAAGTACCGGATGATGCGGTGTTGATAGTTTCATTTTTAGGATATGAGCATAAAGAAATTCCGGTGAATGGGAAAAACGTTATTAATATAACGCTAGCAGCCACTACAACAGGATTAAATCAGTTAGTCGTAATAGGGTACGGAACTCAAAAAGAGAAGGATTTGACAGGGGCAATAAGTACAATAACGAATAGAGATATACAAAATTTACCAGTCAGGAGTGCGCAAGAAGCTATTCAGGGAAAAGTTCCGGGGGTACTTGTAACGGCGAGCAGTGGGAGCCCCGGCTCTCTCGGTGTTGTACATATTCGCGGTATTGGGTCCATTAACGGCTCTAATAGCCCTTTATATATTGTAGATGGTTTGCCACAAAATGATGTTGGCTGGCTGGACCCTAACGATATTGCAACGATAAGTGTATTGAAGGATGCTTCTTCTACGGCAATTTACGGGGCCAGAGCCTCAAACGGAGTCATAATTATTACAACTAAAAAAGCTAAGTTAGACCAGCCAATCAGAGTTTCTTTAGATGCCTATTACGGGATACAGTCTCC
>SCQV01000519.1 GCA_004299085.1 Chitinophagaceae bacterium
GCAGGGAAAATATTCTTTGTTTATAGAAAAAGATACTGCAAACAAGAATGGTAGCAGAGTGGGCGCATGCATTAATCGTCTCCCTGTAAATTTTAAAGGGAAAGAAATTGAATTAACCGGGTATGTGAGGACGCGGGATGTAACAAAATTTGCCTCCATTATCATCAGGTTGAGAAATAGTAATGGTGAAGTAACTAACAACCTGGCACAACTCGGAAAGGGAATCAGGGGAACGACAGGATGGACTAAATATTCTTATAAAATGCCCATGGATAGCACTACACGGAAAATCACTATTGTACCCAACTTAATGGGTAACGGTAAAGTCTGGTTTGACAACTTTAAATTATATGTGGATGGAATGCCCTACGATAAGATCAGAAAGTATCATCTTACATCCTCTTCTTCAGAATAGCTTTTGCAAATATAAGAGCACTAAACGAATGGCGCTTACAGATACCCGGTAAGTAAGTTTCCATGAATATGTTGAACATGGTTCCATTTGATTCTGTTAATTTTGCAAACAAAATACCAGGAAGTTTGTAAATACTAAAATAAAATATCATGGTTACGAAAATGTATGCGGTAAGTGGAATGAGGTGTGACGGCTGTGTCACGAATGTAAAAAACACCCTTAAAAATATACCCGGAGTAATAGAAGCGCAGGTGCATTTGAGCGAACCGCAAGCTATTGTCAGTATGCAGAAAGAAATATCTCTATCTGAATTACAGCAGGTTTTCTCCGAAGGTGGCCATTATTCCATTGCCGAAATTGAAGAATACAAAGCCGAAGTGTTATCTGCTCATGCGCAAAAAAAAGGATTCAATAAAATTCTGGGAGCATTGCACGCTAAAAAAGATTGTTGTAAATAAATCGGAAAAAGAATTCTCCTTCTAAACAGTCCATTTAGCCTAAAGAAATAAAATATCAGGAATGAAAAGTATGATTTTGATGTGTGCAATGCTATTAGGAGCTATAGCTGCTAATGCAAAAGGAAATCAAAATATGGGAATGTCAGGCACTCCCGCCTTACCAGGTAAAAATATGCCCACGTATCAGTCTACTACTATCAACGATTCTGCTTCCATGGCCTATCAGCAAGCGCATAATACCGGCACGCTTTCAGATTTTCCCAGGCTGCATCCATTAATAGTTCACTTTCCTATTGTTTTCATCATACTGGCATTTATTGTTCAGATTATTTCATTCTTTGTTTTTAAGCGGGAATTGAGCTGGGTGTCGCTTTTCTTAATTGTATTGGGGTTTATCGGCGCTTATATTTCCACTAACCTGCTTCACGGGGGAGATCCCGACTTACCTGCCTTAGGTGAAATCGCACGCAGGACCTTTGAAAAGCACGAGCAGTTTGCCCATTACACCGAATGGTTCAGCGGCATTGCTTCCGTCGCCAAGATCATCAGTCATTTTGTATTCAAAAGAAAGCTGTGGACCGGTATCATTGTAGCCATTTTGATGGCGGGCGCTGTGTATGCTATTGCCGTCACCGGCGATATGGGTGCCCGGTTAGTCCATATAGACGCAATCGGTGTACAGGGCAATAGAATCCCGCTGCATGATACAGACTAAAGTCAGTATCATTCTCCATTCACCGCCTTTTTCCTGCCGTTTACCGATTTTTTTCTCCAAATAACCTACGGAAACTTTTTCGATTTATAAAGTTTCCATAGTTTTGCACCTTCATTTTTAAGGAAGACACCGATTAAATAAAAAATGGACATACGGGATAAAAAGCAGGAAGTGGGGGAACGTATTGCAGAAGCAGGTTTTAATCTCTTCAGGCAATACGGGGTACGGGCCATCACGCTGGACGAGATAGCCCTGCAATTGGGTATTTCCAAAAAGACCATTTATGAGCATTTTGCCGGAAAAGATGAATTGGTGACAGAAGTGCTCAGGCAAAGACTGGTCCAATCAAAAGATCAATTTGAAGATTCCACCTCCAAAGCCAAAGATGCTGTCGAGGCCAATATGCTGATGATGCAATTTCTGGACAATATGTTTATCAATATGAATCCAATCGTATTAGTGGATTTACAGAAATATCATCCCGGCGCATTCCGCTTATTTCATGAGCACATGTATGGCTTTGTGCTGGACAGGATGAAGCACAATATTTTGCGAGGCATAAAAGAAGGGTTATACAGAGAAGATACGGATGTGGAAATTATGGCGCGCTTCAGGATAGAATCCTGCAATTTGTGTTTTAAGCCCGGCATCTTTCCTAAAGATCATTTTGAAATGAGCAGGGTGCAACGTCAGCTTTTAGAGCATTTTCTATTTGGCATTGCTACGGAAAAAGGGCACAAAATAATCTTAAAGTATCGTGAAAAAATCTTGAATAAAAATAATTAATGTTATGAAACGCTGTTTTCAACTCTTTATACCCGTCACTTTTCTAATACTGATATTTACAAAGGCATCTTATGCGCAGGAAGATCATCATTTTTCATTGCAGCAATGCATTGATTATGCCATGCAACATCAGACGCAGATAAAAAGCTCGGAAATTGATTTAGAAACCACCAATGCAAAAAACGCCGAAATCACCGGCATGGCTTTACCTCAGATTTCAGCTTCCGGCAGTCTTCAGTATCTGCCCGCTATCCCTACGCAATTTATTCCCGATTTTATTTCGCCGGCCGTTTATGGCGTACTGATTAAAGAAAATGTGCTGCCGGCGGATACCAAAGTTCCCCAGCCCGGCATGTTTCCGGTGGCTTTTGGTACCAAATACAGCGCCACCGGCTCAATTTCTATCAATCAGACACTCTTCGAAGGAAGCCTGCTCGTGGCCTTACAGGCTAAAAAAACATTAATTGAGCTGTCAAAAAAGAGTCTGCAGCAAAGTAAGCGGGATGTGAGAGTGTCCGTATCAAAAGCCTATTATAGCCTGTTGATCAGCAAGAAACAATTAGATCTTACCAATACAAATATTGAACGGATAAGCAAATTATTACATGATACAAAGATTATGTATCAAAATGGATTTGCAGAACAATTAGATGTAGATCGCGTGCAGGTCCAGCTTAATAATTTAGAAACGGCTAAAGTAAACCTGATCAATATGCTGGCAGTAGGAGATCAACTGCTGAAATTCCAGATGGGAATGCCGCTTAACGAATTGCTGACTCCCACAGATACACTCAGTACCACTGATCTGGTGGGTGCATTAAGAGATTCATCAGGATTTGAATATAATAACAGAATAGAATATTCGCTGTTGCAAACTCAGAAGAAAGCCAATGAGTATAACCTGAAAAGATATAAAATGGGGTATTTACCCACTGTCTCAGCCTTTATGAATTACGGTAAGAACGCCGGAAGAGATGAATTTAATTTTCTGAAAAGTAACGAACCATGGTTTACCACCTGGATTGTAGGATTAAATGTCAACGTCCCGATATTCGATGGCTTTCAACGAAAGAACCAGGTAAAGGAAGCAAGGCTTGCAGTAGAAAAGAACAACATTCAGTTAGAGGGATTGAAGCAATCTATTAATCTGCAAATCAGTCAATCAGAAAGCACTTTACAAAACGATATTATTAATCTCAACTCACAGGAAGGGAATATGAAATTGGCCGAATCGGTTTATGAGGCAGCCAAAAAGAAATATGAAGCAGGCGTGGGAAGCAACCTGGAAGTAGTTAACGCAGAGAGTGACCTGAAGCAGGCGCAGACAAACTATTTCAGCGCCCTATACGATGCCATTATCGCTAAAATTGATTACGAAGAATCTCTTGGGAAAATTTAAAAATGAATTAAAAAAAACGGTTTATGAAACCGAGCATCCATAATTAATATTGAAAAATGCGATCCGCCTTAGGCGGATGTCCTTTAAAAAAAAATAAAAATCTTTCAGATGAAACGGATGACCATTATTAGTTTAATCACCTTGATGCTGGCGGCATGTAACTCCACATCTCCTAACAAACAACAACAATTAGATAAGCTCAAAAGTGAGCGGAGCAAATTAAATGCCCAGATCAGTCAATTGGAAAAAGAACTGGGATCAGCCAAGGGGACGACTCAAAAAATAATTCCTATTTCAGTAAATGTGCTGCAGCCTTCTGTGTTCAGAAATTATATAGAAGTGCAGGGCAAAGTGGATGCAGAAAAAGACGTGACCGTTACGGCTGAAGCCGCTGCGGTAGTCAAAGCGATTTATGTGCGGACCGGTCAACAGGTATCGGCGGGACAAACGCTTGCCCAGCTTGATGACAATGTAGTGCGTCAGCAGATAGCACAAATGCAAAATCAACTGGCATTTGCAAAAAACATTTATGATCGCCAGCAGAATTTGTGGAATCAGAATATCGGCACAAAAGTCCAATTACTGACAGCTCAGAACAATTATGAAAATGTAGAAAAACAAATCCAGGTACTGGAATCACAATTGTCCATGTACCGCGTCAAAGCGCCTTTCAACGGCGTGGTGGATAATGTCATAACCAAAGTGGGCCAGGCGGTTTCCCCGGGTGTTCCCACTTTTACGGTAGTGAATCTGACAGATCTGAAAGTGACCGGACAGATTGGGGAGAATTATGTGGGCAAAGTGCATACCGGTGACAAAGTGGACATCATATTTCCTGACTTACAAGATACTTTACGCACCAGCGTAACGTATGTAAGTAAAGTGATTGATCCGGTCAGCAGGGCTTTCACTGTGGATATCCGCTTACCGCGTAGTGCAGTTTATCATCCCAATATGCTTGCGGTCATCAGAGTGGTCAGCTACCAGGATAACCATGCCATTATTGTTCCGATAAGTGTATTACAGCATGACGCCACAGGAAACTATGTATTTATATCAGAGAATAATAAAGCTGAAAAAGTACCCGTAACCGTTAACCAGACTTATGGCGGATATGCAGAAATTTTAAACGGTTTAAAAGCAGGAGAAAATTTGATCGTGGCGGGATATGATAACCTGAATAGTGGAGATACCGTGCAGATACAGTAAAGATATGTCTTAAAGTTGAAATATTTTTAGTTTAGAGTTTCAGGTTTAATGTTCAATATCCAATGTCTTATGTTCGATCAATTTCATTTAGTGGACGTGTTTTAGAAGAAGAGGCCTGAAAGCCTGCCTGTCCGGTAGGCAGGGTATCAATATCAATAGCCGTGGGTGTAACCCGCGGTGCAGAGAGGATAACAATGTTCAACTCTGAAAGGGTTGAATATTTCAGCAATTAAAAGAATCAAATGTTTAATATTCAATATTCGATATTCAACAGACCGTATATAAAAATAATTCTCAGTTATGAAAGATGTTTTTAAAGAATTTAAACCATCCAGTTGGGCGATAGGAAATCGTACGACGATTTATTTCATCACCATACTCATTACGCTGGCGGGACTATTGGCATATAATACTTTGCCG
>SCQV01000520.1 GCA_004299085.1 Chitinophagaceae bacterium
GAGCGTGGACACTTCGGGAAAATATCCGGCTACGATGACTGCCGTGGTGGAGCCGCCGCAGGATATGGAGCCTTATGTGACCAGTTCAGACGAATTAGGCGCCTTTGTAGGAAATGAATGCCGTGGGATTGGGAAAATTATTACCGTGAATAATGAAAAAATGTTTTTTGTCATGATCAGAGGAACAGCCTCTGAGCAAAGTGTGATTAGCTTTCAATATTACCGTTCATGGGATAAGCATTTATATAAAACAGGCGCTTTCCTGAATTTCACGGTGGACGGCAATTATGGAACAGCAGATGTGCCCCAGATACTGAATTTAAGTCCGGCAAATTAGATTCAAGGATTTTCAATGATTATCCGCTATAATGCAGAAACCTATATGATAGCTCTCGTTTGGCCCAATATCGAATATCCAACACCGATTTCCGATTTTAGAAGCACTGTCCCTACTTCAATACCTGCCTGCCCGCAAAGGCAGGTTCAATGTTCATTATTCAAAAGATGTTCCTGTACTTAAACGGATAATCATTAAAATTATATCTCCCTGGCGATCAGATTTGTGGTTAAAACCAAAAAAATTCCCCCTGTTGATACAGGGGGACTACTCCCATCCTCTCTACGACAGCCATCAAGGACTGATGGCTTGTATTCTTAAATGATTTTTTACCCTTTATTCGTTGTAATAACGCAAAACTAAACCATATAGTTACAGAGAAAAGTTTAAGTTTTGTTAATTTAATGTGCAGCTTAGCTTTCATTTCGAGGAACCGGCGTATGGCTTTGTGATGAATGTTTTTCCTGTGAATGGTAGCCGTCAGGCAAGGTTTGCTTCCTTTGTTTATCCACAGGAGTCCTTTCGACAAGACAAAGAAAGAAGACTTTAAAATCTGGGTAACGCGCTTTAAATACCTAATTCTATATCTTTTAATACTGTTCCTTCTCATTCGGAAAATCGCCTGATTTCACATCCTTAATGTATTGCTCTGCAGCGACTTTCATTTCATCGTATAAATTCAGGTATCTCCTGAGAAAGCGTGGCTTGAATTCTTTATTAATGCCGAACATATCATGCATCACCAAAACCTGTCCGTCTGTATGGTGGCCTGCGCCAATACCAATGGTAGGGATATGCAGCTTTTCGGTCACTTGTTTCGCCAGCATAGCCGGTATTTTTTCTAAAACCAAAGCAAAAGCTCCTGATTGTTCTACTAAGGCGGCGTCATTCAGCAGTTGCATGGCTTCATCCTCTTTGGTGGCACGAACGGCATAAGTCCCGAATTTGTAAATGGATTGTGGCGTAAGCCCTAAATGCCCCATCACCGGAATGCCTGCTGAAACGATGCGTTTTATGGTATCTCCTTCAGCCGCACCTCCCTCTAATTTAACACCGTGAGCACCCGATTCTTTCATAATACGAATGGCGGAGTTCAACGCTTCTTTTGAATTCCCCTGGTAGGAACCGAATGGCAAATCTACAATGACCAAAGACCTTTTAGCAGCACGCACCACTGAAGAGGCGAGAAAGATCATCTGATCCAGTGTAATAGGCAAGGTCGTTTCATGGCCGGCCATGACATTAGAAGCGGAATCACCTACCAATATGACATCCATCCCGGCATCATCTATGATTCGCGCCATAGAATAATCATAGCCGGTGAGCATGCTTATCTTTTCACCCTCGTTTTTCATTTTTTGCAGGGTGTGCGTAGTAATACGTTTTATCTCTCTATTGACTGACATCTTTTTCGCATGAAGGTTATAAATGACGAAAGTACTGAAATTACCTTTTTTAAAATGATATTTTTTTCTCGAAAAAAGGCTAAATTGCATAAAAAAGGGACAAAATAATGAAGCCGATCCTAAGTAAAGTATCTGCCTCTACAGAGAATTTGATTTCTGTGATTGAGAGATGTGAGCCTTATTTTACCAATGTTTTCCACTTCCATGAAGAATGTGAATTAGTTTACGTGACAGAGAGTTATGGCAAACGGATTATTGGTAATAATATTGAGCATTTCGACAAAGGAGATATTGTTTTCATGGGGTCCAACCTTCCGCATGTCTGGTATAATGACAAAGAATATTTTAAGCCCGATTCGGAATTAAAAGCCCGTTCTATCGTTGTTTATTTTCCACAGGATGTTTTTGGCAACAAGTTTTTCAGATTGGAAGAAACTATGCAGCTCACTGATTTTTTTCAACGTGCCAAACGGGGCATCAAGGTATTCGGACATACACAAAAGCTTATTGCAAAAGAGATGAAATTATTATTGCAAAAGCAGGGATTAGAGAGAATAATCGGATTGCTGCAGATTCTTCAGCTCTTTTCCCAAACGGAAGAATTCAGATACCTGGCAGATGCAGGTTATTCGCATACATTTAATCAAAAAGACAATCATAAAATTGATATTGTCTTCCGGTTTGTATTAAACAATTATCACAGGAATCTGACGCTGGAAGAAGCGGCCACACTGATACAGTTGACGCCACAATCCTTCTGCCGCTTTTTTAAAAACAGAACACGAAAATCGTTTATTCAGTTTGTAAATGAAGTCCGTATAGGCCAGGCCTGCAGAAAGCTGAATGAAGAAGAATGGACCATTGCGGAAATTGCTTATGCATGCGGTTTTTCAAACCTTTCCAATTTTAACCGGTTTTTTAAAGAAATGATGGGGAAAACACCGAGAGTTTACCGGCAGGATTTATTATCGGCCAATAAAGCATGAATATGCTTTCCTAATGATTATCCGCAATGGGGCAGGTTCCTATAATATGGTTACGGTATTAAGGCGGATAGTCAACACTTTTCTTTCAATCCCGTTTCAGGCTCATATCCCGTTATTCATTCCGATAAAAATATTTTCTGAAAAATAATAATACATACGGAATAGCATTTCTCCAGTATGCCCAGTTGTGTTCACCCGGCCGTTCTGTATAATCATGATTAATATGCATCCTCCCTAATTTTTCATGCAATGCACGATTTTGCTTAATGAAAATATCGTTTACCCCATCATCAATGTCAATATCCAGCTCGTTATTTTTCAAAGAATCCACGAGATTCATAATCGTAAATCTTTCCCAGTTTTCCCGGTGGGTTTTGAAATCGCCTAATCGTTTTTTGATATCCCAGTTATTTGGGAAATCGCGAATATCCACGCCGCCGCTGATGCTCGCTACTGCGCCAAATTCTTTTGGATGACGGATCGCCAGGAATAACGCTCCTTGTCCGCCCATGCTTAGTCCGCATATACCACGATATGCTCTGTCCGGTATCGTCTGGTAACGTGCATCAATATCAGGTACTAATTCTTTCGTCATAAAAGTTTCATATCGGAAGGCCGTATCTATCGGACTGTCCCAATACCAACTGCTGTAACCGCCATCAGGACAAACTATTATCAGGTGAAATTCATCCACATATTCTTTAAGCTCCGGCACTTTAGTGATCCAGTCTGAATAATTACCGCTGTATCCGTGAAGAAGATATACCACGGGATAATTGGCATCTAATTTTCCATACAAATCAGGAACAACGACGACACACCGGATATCTTTGTGCATAGCAGCACTATAAACCTCAATGGTATCTACTTTGCCGCAAATGCCCTTTGTGAAGATCAAAAAGATAATGACAAGCGTACATAAAAGCTTCTTCATTTTTTGTTATATTGTGTATTGCTATATATTGTTCCAAGCTTGCCTCGCCTCAGGCGATGGTTTCAGGTTTCAGGTTCCAAGCTTGCCTCGCCCCAGGCGATGGTTCCAAGTTTACAACCCTGAAACTATTCTGAAACCACTCTGAGACTATCCTGAAACTATTCTGAGACTATCCTGAAACAACTCTGAAACTATCCTGAAACGACTCTGAAACCATTCTGAAACGACTCTGAAACTATCCTGAAACAACTCTGAAACAACCCTGAAACCATCCTGAAACAACCCTGAAACCATCCTGAAACAACTCTGAAACCATTCTGAAACAACCCTGAAACCACCCTGAAACAACTCTGAAACCACCCTGAAACCATCCTGAAACCATTCTGAAACAACCCTGAAACTATCCTGAAACAACCGATCGAGTTCATAACTCATTGCTTTCCGTCCGATCCGTCCTCTTCCTTCATAGGCTCAGGCGTTACCAGTATTTTATCAATCCGGTGGCCATCCATATCCACAATTTCAAATATAAACCCACGCCATTCCACTTTTTCACCAACCTGTGGAATATGTTCCAGATGATGTAAGATAAATCCGGCCAGTGTATCAAATTCCTGCTGTTCTTCATCGGTGATCCAATCTTCTTTCTCAAAATAAGTCAGGAAATCATAAAAAGGAATTTGTGCATCTACTAAAAATGTACCGTCTTTACGAGGCGTGATTTCATAATCTTCTTCATCCGCTTCCGGCATGTCACCCACGATGGCTTCCAGAATATCTTTCATGGTAATCATTCCCTGAAAGCTTCCGTATTCATCCACGATAAAACCGAAGTTGGTTTTATTCATCTTAAATTTTTCCATCACCTGGTAAGCGCTGTTATTTTCAGGGATAAATAACGGTTTCTTCATTAAGCTTTTAATAGAAGAGTTTTCTTTGGCTAAATATAAATCTCTTGTGTAGATAACGCCTAAAATTTCATCCACCTGTCCGTCGCAAACAGGATAAACAGAATGCAACGCTTCCCTGATCTTGCCACGGTATTCTTCGGGTTTGTCATGCGCATCAATCCAAACCACGTCGGTACGATGAGTCATTAAAGAAGTGATATTCCTGTCATTTAAATGAAACACCCGTTCAATAATCTCCTGTTCATCTTCCTCAATAGTACCGGAAACAGCGCCCTCATTGATGACCGCTTTTATTTCGTCTTCGGTGACAGGACTGGTGACGGGTTTTATATTGAGTATTTTGACAATAACTCTGGTTGAAATAGTCAGTAGCCATATAAAAGGAAAAGTAAGGCGCGATAAAAAAGTCATGGGCGCCGCTACCAGTTTGGATATTTTTTCAGGACGTGCCAGACCGATTCTTTTAGGTACAAGCTCACCCAGCACTAAAGAAAAATAAGTGATGATAATCACTACAATGATAACAGCCAACGTATCTGCATACGGGCTTAAATAGGGTGAACGCTGGATAAAATGCAATACATTCTGCTTAATCTTATCTCCCGAAAATATCCCCATTAAGATGCCGATAAGCGTAATGCCGATCTGCACGGTAGAGAAAAAACGATCTGGATTACGCGCAAGAAACAAGGCTTCTTTGGCCTGCTGATCGCCCTGGTTAGATTGATTTTCCAGCCTGATCTTACGGGCAGTGATAAGTGCTATTTCAGACATGGAAAAAATTCCGTTCAGAAAAATAAGAATCAAGATGACAACGATTTCCATGAATTCAAAAAAATTGGTTTGAGAGGCGTAAGGTACTAAAATTATAACTATGCAATAAGCAGTGTAAGAGTGGATAAGCCCAATCCCACTACCATGCTGATCACTTTTCCGCGGTTAAGCTCGTGATGACGCGTACCGCTTTCAAAAAATATGGTAGTGGAAATATGCAGAAAAGCTCCCGTGACAATGGCAATGACATAGAGCAAAATGGTGTTCATGAAAAGAAAATCTTTGTTTAAAAAATAAGCTAAAAGTGCGGCGCCGGGGGTGGCCAAAGCATATAAAACGAGCAACCGTACATTTCCTTTTTTACCCGCACGAAGCGTTAACAGCATGGTCATTAAGGTGAGCGCTTCGGGAATTTTGTGCAATAATATGCCCAATGACAGGGATGGTAAAACAGAAGGATCAGTGTAAGTAAACCCCAGCGGCAACCCTTCCATAAAGCCGTGAACCGATAAACCGATAATCAGGCTGAATGCCGCAGCGGCGGTAATAGGACCTGAATGATCTTGTGTATTTGCTACGGCAGTATCATGATGCCCGTGTTCCATGCCATGTGACCATCGTTGTAAAAATACTTGTAGAAAAAATCCCAGCACAATGTATAATCCGGCTTTTTTTCCCAACTCCTGGAAAGACTCCGGAGCCAGATGAAGGATCGTTATTCCAAAAAGAAAAGCGCCTGTAAAAGTAAGGAGATATACCATCACATTTTTGTGAAGATGATGATATTTAACGGGTATCAATCCTCCTATAAGCGTAAATATCAGAATGAGCACAAGATAAATCCATCTCATGCACAAGGCTTTTTATTGTTGAGTAACAGGAGCCGGGCATTCAGGTATAACGTGTGGAACGGGATATCAAAAATTTGGTTCATAGAAATAATCAGTTAGACTCCTTTCGGGCAAAACGTTTGCAAAGATACTGATTTCTGTATCATACCATTTATGTACTTTTGGGACTTAAAATATTGATAAAGTGCCATTAATTAAATCTATCTCAGGAATCAGAGGAACAATCGGAGGAACTCCCGGAAATGCGTTTACCCCTTTGGATATTGTACGTTTTACGGCTGCTTTCGGAAGCTGGCTCAAGAAAAAAACCGATAAGAAAAAGGTTGTGATAGGCCGGGACGGTAGAATTTCCGGACCACTTGTTCAACATTTAGTGACCGGTACGTTAATCAGCCTTGGATTAGATGTAATAGATCTCGATCTCTCTACTACTCCTACGGTGGAGATAGCCGTTCAGGAGGAGAAGGCTGCCGGAGGTATCATTCTGACAGCAAGCCATAACCCGAAAGAATGGAACGCATTGAAATTACTAAACAGCGAGGGTGAATTTATTACGGCAGAAAACGGCAAAGAAGTGTTGGCTATGGCCGAAAAGGAAGATTTTTCATTTGTAGAGGTTACAAAATTGGGATCTCACACCACAGATAACAGCTATTTACAAAAGCATATTGACCTCATTTTAAATCATCCATTGGTAAATGTAGAAGCTATCAGGGAGAGAAAATTTTCCATAGTTATAGATGCGATCAATTCTACCGGATCTATTTTTATTCCTGCCCTGTTAAATGCATTAGGTGTAGAAAAAATCAAGGTGCTCAATGCGGAAGTAAATGGAAAGTTTCAGCATAATCCTGAACCATTACCCGAAAACCTGACTGGTTTATCAAATGAAGTGGTGAAGTCAAAAGCAGATTTGGGTATTGCGATAGATCCGGATGTGGACAGGCTTTGCTTCGTATGTGAAGATGGCAGCATGTTTGGCGAAGAATATACTTTAGTAGCGGTTGCCGACTATGTACTTAGTAAGAAAAAAGGGAATACCGTTTCTAACTTATCTTCAACTCGCGCGCTAAAAGATATTACAGAAAAGCATGGCGGACAATATTTCCCTTCGGCGGTGGGGGAAGTGAATGTGGTAAAGAGAATGCGGGAAGTAGATGCCGTGATCGGCGGAGAAGGAAACGGCGGCATTATTGATCCGCAACTGCATTACGGCAGGGATGCGCTTATTGGTATTGCTTTATTTTTAAGCCATCTGGCAATAAGTCAAAAAAGTATTCTGGCCCTGCGCAGGCAATATCCTGATTATTTTATTTCTAAAAATAAAATTGAAATAGATAAAGAAGTGGCCGTTAATAAAATTTTGAAACGGATTCGTGAGAAATATAAAAATAATCCTGCTAACACCGAAGATGGCCTTCGTATAGAATTCGACAGCAACTGGGTTCATCTTCGTTCGTCCAACACAGAACCTATTATCCGCATATATGCGGAAAGCCAGAACGAAACTACGGCTCAGAATATTGCCAAAAGGATCATGGAAGATATCAGGGAATGTATGAAAAACTAAAAGGTATTCACCTTAGTAGATATAATGATACCACTTATAGAACTCCTGATCTCTCGCAAAATGAAAACGTGTGAATTTTGTCATTATCGCATTGCGATCCGGCCTTAGAAAAAAGGCGTGAAGAAAATTTACAGGGAAGGCGTGAAAATGAAATCAATGTTCCAATGTGAAAAGATATCACAAAGCCGGTAAGTCCTCCTAATGC